>NZ_JACJUZ010000014.1:0-84077 GCF_014299995.1 Sphaerospermopsis sp. LEGE 00249
GTCCCCAGTCCCCAGTCCCCAGTCCCCTATCTCTTCAAAGCACTCGTAAAATGCTAGGAATGCTATCTATTGCTTCCAGGGTTTGAATTTCGGCTAAAGCTTGTCTAAAGTCGCCCTCTTTCACATCGTGGGTGACAACGACAATTTCTGCTAATTCTTCCTGAAAACCGGTTTGGACGACTGACTCTAAACTCACGCCATATTTACCAAAGCAAGTTCCTAATTTACCGATGACTCCGGGATGGTCTTTGCTGAGGAAACGAGTGTAAAATCGGGTAACAAGTTCAGAAATTGGCGCTATTTGACAGTAATGTTGATGTCTACAAGCTAATAAGGGATTTGCTTTAGGGGTATTAGTTTTCAACGTCGCTACCAGATTTAAAATATCTGAACAAACAGCACTAGCAGTAGCACCAGCACCAGCACCAGGTCCAAAAAACATCACTTGGCCAATGGGTTCTCCTTCCACAAGAATGGCATTATAAACACCATTGATACTAGCTAAAGGATGAGTTTGGGGTACTAAGGTAGGATGGACTCTCACTGATAGCTGAGAATTATCACCTGATTTGCCTTTGGCGATCGCCAATAATTTAATCACAAATCCCAATTTAGCAGCATAGGTAATATCGGTTTTACTGACTTGGCGAATGCCTTCACAATAGACATCTTGCAGGTTGATGCGATCGCCAAAACCTAAAGATGCCAAAATAGCAATTTTATCAGCCGCATCCAAGCCATCAACATCAGCGGTAGGGTCAGCTTCTGCATAACCTAAACGTTGAGCATCAGCCAAAACATCGTTGAAGTTGCCGCCTTCCGTTTGCATCCGGCTAAGGATGTAGTTAGTTGTACCGTTAACAATGCCAGTGATAGTATGAATCTTATTAACGCTTAAAGACTGTTTGAGGGGTTGAATTACAGGGATACCACCACCAACAGAAGCTTCTAGCATCACATATACCCCAGAAGCGTTGGCAGCGGTAAATATTTCTGCCCCAAATCGGGAAATAGCAGCTTTGTTAGCTGTGACTACGTGCTTACCATTTTTAATAGCAGTGAGGATCAGCGATCGCGCTGGTTCTAATCCTCCCATGACTTCCACAATTATATCTATATCTGGATCATTGACAATTGCTTCTAGATCCGTAGTCACTACCCCCGATGGTAGTTCTACATCTCGGTGTTTATCAAGCGATCGCACTCCCACACGATAAATTTCGATTTCCTGCAACAGTGGGTGACGACCTTCCAAGTCCTGCAACAATTGTACAGTCCCCGTTCCCACAGTACCTAATCCTAATATTCCTAGTTTAACACCCACAGATTTTGCGCCCAAACGATATACACAAAACAATTGTAGGCAGGGCATCGCCCCACCTACAAACTTAAAGCTGAGAATTTGGAATTAAATTACTATTGAGCATTGACCACATTAGTAGGTTTCCACGTGCCAGCGGCCTTCTTTTTTCATGCCTTTCTGATAATCACTCCAGTTCACACCTTCCTTAGCAGCAGCAGCGGACAAAGCGGCATCAATACCATCTTCCATACCACGTAAACCGCAGATGTAAGTATGGGTTTTTTCATTTTTAATCAACTGCCACAGTTCATCAGCGTTTTCTGCTACACGGTCTTGGATGTACATTCTGCCACCTTGAGCGTTTTGTTGTTCCCGACTGATAGCATAGGTCAAACGGAAGTTATCAGGATATTTAGCCTGCATCTCTTCCAATTCTTCATGATAGAGAATGTTTGCCGTCTTAGGTACACCAAACAGCAACCAAGCAAATCCATTGAATTGATATTCTGGGTTGGCTGCTCTTTCTGCATCTTTAAACATCCGCCACAGATATGCACGCATAGGAGCAATACCTGTCCCTGTAGCTAACATGATTACATTAGTATCAGTGTCTTCAGGTAATAGCATTTCCTTACCCACAGGACCTGTGATTTTTACTTCATCACCGGGTTTAATCTGAGTTAAATAGGTAGAGCAAACACCATAAACTGTTTCGCCACTTGCTGGATCTTTATATTCCAATTGACGAACACACAATGATACAGTCTTGTCGTCTACATCATCACCATGCCGAGTGGAAGCAATAGAATAAAGCCTCAGCTTTTCGGGCTTGCCTTTTTTGTCTATACCAGGGGGAATAATACCAATACTTTGACCTTCTATGTAGTTTAAGTTACTACCTGTCAAGTCAAACTTGATATGCTGAACAATACCAATTCCGCCTTCTTTTACTAACGGCTCATTAGAGATTACCTTACCGATAAAAGGAGCATTAGGACGATAAGTGTTCACAGGAACATCAGCGTGTTTGGCTTTCGCTTGAGTCATCGTGTTACCTTTTTTATCCTTAGATGGTTTAGCGAAACCTTTGGCTTCGCCACTGGTACTCACGGGTGCGTCTTTACCAATCTCCTCATTGTTAGCATTTACAGGTGTCACTGGCTCGCTGACTTCTCTGTTAGCACTTTCTACGGCTCCTTGACCATTAACTGGCTGTAGCACCGATATAGGCTGAATGCTAACAATTTTACCGCCTAGACGAGTGATCCTTCGCATTTCTTGATTCATGCGGTTGTAAGGTACTCTGATGAATACACTGCCACTTTTACGAATAGGGTAGTTCGTTTGATCAGATTCTTGATTCTGACGCAGACCCACCACTTCGTATACGAAGACGCGGCTACCTGATTCTATGTTGGCAGCACCCTCAACAGCACCTTGATTGTACATTCGTTCTACCACTCCAATATTTACTTAACCGTTTATCAAAAAAATTCTCATCATATTGTCAGCTTTAAGTTTACCGGATTTTCGTTGCATAAAAGCATAAAACTGACAATGTGAGAAAACAGCATCATGAAAATGATGCCCTGCTCAGTACACTCGGCAAAGACTATATTAGGTATGGTATCCAACACACCTGTTCATCTTCTAAGGTAGATGATAAGTCTTTGACAGAATGTTAATAGTAAATCAATTTAAACTTTTTTTTACTAATTACATACTTATTGCCTCTCCTAATAACATATAATAGTCATTATTTACGCTATAAAACGAAATAATTTCTTTAAATTTATTATTTCTCTGACTATACATACCCTTTGGTAGTTTTCAACAGGCAAATATGTGAGAATTCAAGAGTCGGAAGCCAGGAGCTAGGAAAAAGATCAATATTGCCTGTTTGCTGTTGCCGATTGTCAACTAAAATATGGTTGAATAAGACTGTTACACCATTCAATTGTTTTTAACAGCAACGCCTGTTACAAAATACATCTTGCTGTTAAAATCTAGTATACCACTAGGATTAAATACTTACCAGCCCAGAACTCAGGATAGTAGAAATCAGTAGTTAACAGGACTATGTTGATCACTACCCTGATATGCTGTATTTATGCTGGATAAAAAGAACGCAGGGTTTTACCCTTAGAGTAAAACCTCTAGCTTCAAGAATCTGTTGTGTGAAAAAAATATTGATTTGGTCATCTTTTTAGTATTTAGAGGAGATTTATGACAAGTAAGCCGGAACGCGTGGTATTGATTGGAGTAGCCGGAGACTCTGGGTGCGGTAAGTCTACGTTTTTGCGTCGGTTGATCGACTTATTTGGTGAAGAATTAATGACAGTTATCTGCTTGGATGACTATCATTGCCTTGATCGTAAACAACGCAAAGAAACTGGTATCACTGCACTCGATCCCAGGGCAAACAATTTTGACCTCATGTATGAGCAAATTAAAGCTCTAAAAGAAGGTAATGCCGTTGATAAGCCGATTTATAACCACGAAACCGGCATGATTGATCCTCCAGAACGGATTAAGCCCAACCACATTATAGTAGTTGAGGGGCTGCATCCTTTATATGATGAGCGGGTGAGAGCCTTACTAGACTTCAGTGTTTACTTTGACATCAGTGATGAAGTCAAAATTGCCTGGAAGATTCAACGAGATATGGCGGAACGTGGACACCGCTATGAAGATGTATTAGCCCAAATCAATTCTCGTAAACCTGACTTTGAAAAATTCATTGAACCACAAAGAGAATTTGCGGATGTGGTTTTACAGGTATTACCCACAAACTTGATCAAAAATGATACCGAACGCAAAGTATTGCGGGTACGGATGTTGCAAAAAGAAGGTAAGGAAGGGTTTGATCCGGCATACTTGTTTGATGAAGGTTCAACCATTCAGTGGACTCCTTGTGGACGCAAACTGACCTGTTCTTACCCTGGTATGCAGCTTTACTACGGTTCTGATGTGTACTACGGTCGGTATGTATCTGTTTTAGAAGTAGATGGTCAGTTTGACAACCTGGACGAAGTAATTTACATCGAAAACCATCTGAGCAACACATCTACCAAATACACAGGTGAGATGACTCACTTATTACTGCAACACCGTGAATATCCAGGTTCTAATAATGGAACTGGTTTGTTCCAAGTGTTGACAGGTTTAAAAATGCGTGCTGTTTATGAACAATTGACAGCTAAGGAAGCAAAGTTAGCGGCTCAAGTCTAGAACCAGCAATGTTGTTAAACACAAAAAGGGGTTGCATCTGTGGGTGTACCCCTTTTTTGTTGTGGAGAAAGTAAATTTTTTCCCTGTTCCCTGTTCCCTGTTCCCTGTTCTCTGTGTCAATATGGTTATGATTTGAGAAATGAGTAGCTGAAACTAAAATAACCAAATTTAGTCAGTGAATAAAATTATTCCAGTTATTCCAGGAGGATTTTCCTTTGTCTCGACGCTATTTATTTACCTCCGAGTCTGTAACTGAAGGTCATCCAGATAAAATCTGTGATCAAATCTCTGATACTATTCTGGATGCTTTGTTGACACAAGACCCTAGTAGCCGGGTGGCGGCTGAA
This sequence comes from Sphaerospermopsis sp. LEGE 00249, assembly GCF_014299995.1. NCBI lineage: Bacteria > Bacillati > Cyanobacteriota > Cyanophyceae > Nostocales > Aphanizomenonaceae > Sphaerospermopsis > Sphaerospermopsis sp. LEGE 00249. The sequence goes on from NZ_JACJUZ010000014.1 coordinate 4,882, forward strand.
GTAGTTGTTAATACTGGATTAGTATTAATTACTGGAGAAATTACCACCAAAGCCAATGTAAATTTTGTCAATCTGGCTCGTACAAAAATCGCGGAAATTGGTTATACTGACGCAGTTAACGGCTTTTCTGCCAATAGTGCCAGTGTACTCGTAGCTTTGGATGAGCAGTCACCGGATATTGCCCAAGGTGTAAATACTGCCCACGAAACCCGTAGTGCTGATAGTGAAGAACTATTTGATAAAATTGGTGCTGGTGATCAAGGTATCATGTTCGGTTTTGCTTGTAACGAAACACCAGAATTGATGCCTTTACCGATTAGTTTAGCTCATCGCATTGCCCGAAGATTGGCAGCAGTACGGAAAACTGGAGATTTGCCATACTTGCGACCTGATGGTAAAACCCAAGTTACCGTAGTTTATGAAGATGGTAAACCTGTAGGTATTGATACAATCTTAATTTCCACTCAGCATACACCTAATATTGGGGATATTACGGATGATGCGGCGGTGCAAGCTAAGATTAAAGAAGACTTGTGGACTGCAGTAGTCATGCCTGTGTTTGGCGATATTGCAGTTAAACCAACTGAGGATACACGGTTTTTAGTCAATCCCACTGGTAAATTTGTGATTGGTGGACCTCAAGGAGATTCTGGACTGACAGGACGGAAAATCATTGTTGATACCTACGGTGGTTATTCCCGACATGGTGGTGGTGCTTTCTCTGGTAAAGACCCCACAAAGGTAGACCGTTCTGCGGCTTATGCGGCTCGTTATGCGGCGAAAAATATTGTGGCTGCGGATTTAGCTGAAAAATGCGAAGTCCAGTTAAGTTATGCTATTGGTGTAGCCAGACCTGTAAGTATTTTTGTGGATACCTTTGGCACTGGTAAGGTTGATGATGAAATCTTACTGCAATTAGTCAAAGATAACTTTGAACTGCGTCCAGCAGGAATTATCCACACTTTCAATTTACGCAACTTACCTAGTGAAAGAGGCGGACGTTTTTATCAGGACGTTGCAGCTTATGGTCACTTGGGACGTTCTGATTTAGATTTACCTTGGGAACGGACTGATAAAGTGGATGTGTTGAAGCAAGCGGCGAATAAGTATCTTTCTGAAGCGATCGCACCTGCATTAACTTAGAACGATCAAACCCAGATACCCACTTTCTTTAAGAAAGCGGGTATCCTATTTGCATCTATTACTTAGGGGTTGCTGAGAAAGTCTTTCCGTGAGGGCATAGGAGTCAGGAGTCAGGAGTCAGGAGTCAGGAGTCAGGAGTCAGGAGTCAGGAGGAGATTTGAAAATTTCTTTGCCATCTCTTGAAATCCCAAAAAATGCACACTTTTTCCGGTATACCCTTCAAAACCCTTGCACTAATTTCTGTGTTTATCAGCCTCTAACCTTTGATATATCAAGGTTTTAGGTTTATTCAGCAAACCCTACTTAATTACCCTTAACAATGTCATCCCAATCAGGAATTTCTGCATTTTCTCCACCTACACCAATGGCAGTATTATAGATTTCTGCATCAGTAATGGTGAGATTATTCATTGATGCTTGATAGACGTTGGAATCATTAATAATCGCATTGGTGAGATTTGCATTATTAAGATTCGCTTGTTTTAAATTGACATTAGTAACAAAAGCAGATGTTAAATTTGCACCTGTTAAATTTGCCCCTGTTAAGTCTGCACCTTCGAGGTTGGCTTCTTGTAAGTTAGCACCCCGGAGGTTTGCTCCTCGTAAGTCTGCACCAATTAAATGAGCGCCTCTGAGGTTAACTCCTGAGAGTTGACATTTAGGACATTCCCCAGTGGATAAAAGTTTTTGTAGGTCTTGGGTATTTCCTGCTTGTACTGAGTTAGCAAAAAACAGGGGAGCGGCTAAGGCTATAGCGGCTAATAGCTGGCGTTTCATAATATTCCCCCTTCCTTTTAGATAATAGTACCCGTTCATTTTCCTCACAAATTTATTATCTCACTAAATGGCTCAAGAATGTTGATTGATCTCACAAATTAGATGTGATGTTTTAACCGTTGGTGACCTAATGGCAATTATCCACTGCTTTTCTTGTCGATTGTACGGATTGAGGAATTACTCCAAAGAAATCAAGGATCATCTCAAAAATGCTATTGACAAACCTGTACAAGATATGTCAGTTTTAGACAGCAAAGAAATACAGTGTTGAGGTCGAGCAATGCTTTTATCTATCAAAACAAAACTCAAGTTAAACAAAACCCAGGAAATATTAATGGCTAAACACGCTGGTATAGCAAGGTTTACCTATAATTGGGGTTTAGCTACTTGGGCTTATTTGCATAAAGATGGATTAAAGCCAAACAAATATATCCTCAAAAAATTCTTTAATAACCATGTAAAACCTGAATTGGCATGGATTAAAGAAAAAGGTATTTGTCAGAAAATCACTCAATACGCCTTTGATAGTTTAGGTGAGGCTTTCCAGAGATTTTTTAAAGGACAGTCTAAATATCCCAACTTTAAAAAGAAAGGGAAAAATGATAGTTTTACAATTGATGCAGGTGGTAAACCAATTCCTGTAGGTGGTATATCAATAAAACTACCAACAATTGGATGGGTAAAAACTTATGAAGGATTACCTCACACCACCTGTAAAAGTATTACTATTTCTAGGACTGCTGATAGCTGGTACATAGCTTTTTCTTATGAACAAGAATGTCAGCCAACTATTAAAAAACATGATGCTGTTGGTGTTGATTTGGGAGTAAAGGAACTAGCTATTCTTAGCACAGGTGTTACTTTTCCTAACCCTAAACACTACAAGCAGAACTTAGCTAAACTGCAAAGATTATCCAAAGTCTATTCTAGAAAGGCTAAAGGTTCAAGCAATAAACATAAAGCTAAAATTAAACTAGCTAGACATCATGCGAGAATAGCAAACCTGAGAAAAGATACTCTTCATAAACTTACTACTTACTTATGTAAAAACCACGCGAAGATAGTAGTAGAAGATTTGAATGTTTCAGGAATGTTATCGAATCATAAATTAGCACAAGCAATAGCTGATTGTGGATTTTATGAGTTTAAGCGTCAGCTAGAATATAAAGCTAAAAAGTTTGGCTGTGATAGCCTGCGTGGCGAAGCCATAATCATAATTGCTGATAGATTTTATCCATCAAGCAAAACCTGTTCTCGTTGTGGGCATAAAAAAGAAAATCTTTCTTTATCCGAAAGAATTTATTGCTGCGAGAACTGCGGTTTTGAGATAGATAGGGATCTAAACGCTGCAATTAATTTATCGCGTCTGGCTAAGGCGTGAAAGTCTACTGAGGGATAACTGCTCCCATGCTCCCGTTGAAGTAGAAAGTAAAGTCTAGTATTGTCTAGGTTTTATATAGCAGTAATGCTATAACTATGACTGGGGTTAGGTCTTAGCTATTTCTAAATACTGAATTTTGGAAAATTGCTAATGTTAAGCTAATGTTAAATTTTGTGTTAAATATTTTTAACTTGTATCATTGAGCATAGTTTTGTTGTAGAAGTAAATGAGTATTGTTTACTATTAATAAATAGGTGGTTTTAGCCAAGAAATTCGCGCATATACTCTATGACTAATTCTGGCTGTTCTTGTTGTACCCAATGACCAGAATTAGGAATATATTTGATTTGTAAGTTTCTGACGTATTCTTGTGTACCATAGGTAAGTTCTTTACCTAGTGCGGTGTCATGTTCTCCCCAAATCATCAGGGTAGGAACTTCCAGAATACTCCAATGTTTGTGGAGGATACCCTGTTGAAAAATGTTACGGTAATAGTTCAACATGGCTGTCATTGCACCTCGTTTTGCGGCTGCGTCTTTATAGGCTTCAATGTCTGCTTTTGTGAAGGCATTTTTATTAAAAGCTGTACCTTGAATAGCTTTGGCTATAACTTCGTAGTCTGAAGCTTGCAGGATTAGTTCAGGAAGCAACGGTAGTTGAAATAAGAAAATATAATAACTGCGTAATAATTGTTGGGGTGTGCTTAAACCTTGAGCAAATTTGGCGGGATGGGGGAGGTTGAGTATGATTAATTTTTCTACCATGTCAGGGTGAGCGTAGGCAAAATTCCAAGAGATCGCACCACCCCAATCATGAGCGACTAAAATACAACTTTCATATCCTAAACCTTTGATTACTCCTTCTATGTCTTTAACAAATTCATCCATCACATAAGCAGACTGCGCTTGAGGTTTATCACTATCGTTATAACCACGCAAATCAAGAGCAACAACGTGGTAATCTTGAGAAAATGGGGGTATTTGATGCCGCCACGAGTACCAAAATTCTGGAAAACCATGCAACATTAACATTAACGGTCCGTCCCCTTGGGTGACATAATGTAATTTGATGCCATTGGTAGTGATATAAGCGTGTGTCCAGGAATTTTCGATGATAGACATAACATTTGATAGATTCAAAACTTCTGTAATTTTCATTAAGAGCAATTATACAAAGTATTTTTCGTGAGAACATCTATAAAAAGTTAGGTTGTCAATGAGTAGAGTAAAAATACGAGGTGTCTGGTGAACGAAAACTGATAGTCAGGTTCTCAAGTCAAGAAAAAACATTGCGGCAACGATGGAATTTTGAGCGGTAAAGATTGGAAAAACATTTAAGAAAGATTTTTAAGGTATAACTTCAGTGATGAAATTAGAAACAAAACAAACAATTGAGATTCTCAAGCAAGATTTACCGACCTTATTTGAGCAGGATATTTCTTATGATATTTATTCTGAGGATATCTTTTTTCGTGACCCGGTGAATAAATTTAAGGGTAAGTTTAATTATCGGATTATTTTTTGGACGTTGCGTTTTCACGGACAGTTATTTTTTACGGAACTTGCTTTTGATTTACATGATGTTTCTCAAACTGATGCAAGTACAATTTTAGCAACGTGGACGGTGCGGGGTGTGTTGCGTGTTCCCTGGAAAGCGCGGTTATTTTTTAATGGTTATTCCACTTATAAGTTAAATGATCAGGGTTTGATTTATGAACATATTGATACTTGGGATCGGGGACCGGGGGAGATTTTGCAGCAGTTTTTTAAGCGGGGGGTTTATTGAAATAAAAAGGATTTTATTTGTCTGATAGCGAAGCGTGGCGTAAGCCATATCAGGATGTCCAGGATTTAAGGATTGACAGGATTATTTTTACCATTGATTAATTAAAATTAAATACTGTTAACTTTGATTACTTTCAGTTAAAGCCTATTGACGGGTATTTATAAGTAAAATACGATTTCTGTATATAAGGTGTTTTCACTTATAAATTTATGAACCAGTCTAATAATAGCGAACTTGCTAAATCAGGGGATATCAACGCGATTAATAATCTTGTTAATGAGTGGTTGCAATCACCTAGTATTACTGTCAAAACAACTCTTAAACAGGACTGTTTACAGATAATGCTAGAATCAGCAGAAGTTCCAGAAAAAGAGTCAATCATTCCTTGTATTCGTGATAACTTGCTGAATTTATCTATTGACTCTGTGAAAAAAGTAAAAATATATGCACGAGAAACAGGAGAAGATTTTCCAGATTGGCAGGAAGAATTAGAGTTAAATTATACATTGCTAGAACAGAAAACAGAAAGTCAGTTATCTACACAACAACCATCTTTTTTTAATTCCTTTTTTGGTGCGATCGCCGGAACAGCAGAAGCGGTTGGTGGTGCAGCTATGGGTCTCGGTGGTGCGATCGCCGGAACAGCAGAAGCGGTTGGTGGTGCAGCTATGGGTCTCGGTGGTGCGATCGCCGGAACAGCAGAAGCAGTTGGTGGTGCTGCGATGGGCGTTGGTGGTGCAGCTATAGGTCTTGGTGGTGCTGTTGCTGGTGCTGCCATGCAAGCAACCCAAGTTGTAGGACAAGCATTAGCAATTGTTGGTAATAATCCTGATTTACAAAAAGCAATCAAATCATTAAATCAAGATTGGTTAAATCCTTTAATTGATCAAGTAGATGTAGTTAAAGCTGAAGCTGCTGTAAGAAAATTACAACAAGAGTATCCCAATGAAAAACCTCCAGAAATTGCCCATCGTTTAATGTTGGAAAAGTCAGTTTTTGCAGGAACAAGTGGTCTTGTTAGTAGTCTTGCACCGGGACAAGCTGCGGCCATGTTTGCCGTAGATTACCTAGCGACGGCTGCATTATCGGCGGAATTAGTTTATCAAATTGCTGCTGCTTATGGAATGGATTTACAAGATTCAGAACGTAAAGGTGAAGTAGCAGCTATTTTTGGTTTAGGCTTAGGAGGAAAAACTGCAATTCAAGCAGGTTTAGGTTTATTGCGAAATATGCCAGTTGCTGGTGCAGTGATTGGTGCTAGTTCCAATGCTGTGATGATTTATGGATTAGGTTATGCTGCTTGTCAATTTTATGAAGCAAAAAAAAATCCATTAACTTTAGAAGCAAGTTTGATAGATGCTCAAGAAGAGAGCGAAAAATATTTAGAAGTTGCTATTTCTCAAACAAAAATTATGGATCAAATATTGGTTCATATTGTATTAGCTGGTAATCCTGATAAATCTTGGGAAAATATTTTACCAGAGTTAAAAGCAGCTAATCTGAGTCCTGCTTCTTTGGATGAAATTGCTGCTCATATTAAATCACCACCACCATTAGAACAGTTGCTTGAGCAACTTAATAGTGATTTTGCAGTTGCGTTACTAGCACAATGTGAAAAAATTGCTAATTTAGATGGAGTAATTACACCTGAAGAAACTCAAGTAATAGCAGCTATTCGTAAAAGGTTTAATTATCAGGTAGTTTAAGTTCTGAATTTTCTAACCAATTCTCAGAAGTGTGATTTCTGATTTGGTGACTGAATATGATAACTTCTCTTTCTTCCTTTGCGTCTTTGCGTCTTTGCGTGAGGATTGAAGATTTTTAAGAAACGAACCATGAAGAAGCGAAGGACACGAAGGAAGAGAAGTTAAAGAGGGTTTTTAATTTATTCAAATACAGGTGGCCAAATTTCAGAGATGTTTATTTCCCAACCAGGAAATAATTCGGGAATGGTTAATTTGTCATCTCCTGTTAATGTTTCAATTTCTCCGTTGGGACGATATATGCTTACGGTTCTTTCATCAGGATTAATTAATATGCCGATTTTTGCACCTTGTTCTAAAAAGAGTTTTATTTTATCTTCTAATTTTCCGATTCTATCAGTTTTTGATTTAATTTCTACCACCAAATCAGGAACTAGGTTTCCAAAGTCTCTAACTGTGCGTTTTAATCTGGAAGCAACAACAAAGGAAACATCGGGTGCGCGGAGGTCGGTGTTTGGCATAATAAAACCACCGCTAGAGTCAAATATTCTCCCTAAGTTCCGGGGATTAACCCACAGTTTTAACAAATGTATTAACTGAGCGCCTATTTCACTAGATTCAATATCTGATGGTCCCATAACTAGGAGGTTTCCTTCTTGCAGTTCTATTTGATAGTCTTCTTGTTCTTTTGCTAGGTTTTGTTGTAGTATTTCTACGTCTTTTATTGTTAACTGCATAAACTTTTCTCCTTTACTATATTGATAATTATACTCTTTCTTTGCGTCTTTGCGTCTTTGCGTGAGGATTGAAGATTTTTAAGAAACGAACCGCAAAGGACGCAAAGGACACGAAGGAAGAGAAGTTAAAGAGGGTTTTTAATTTATTCAAATACAGGTGGCCAAATTTCAGAGATGTTTATTTCCCAACCAGGAAATAATTCGGGAATGGTTAATTTGTCATCTCCTGTTAATGTTTCAATTTCTCCGTTGGGACGATATACGCTTACGGTTCTTTCATCAGGATTAATTAATATGCCGATTTTTGCACCTTGTTCTAAAAAGAGTTTAACTTTATCTTCTAATTTTCCGATTCTATCAGTTTTTGATTTAATTTCTACCACCAAATCAGGAACTAGGTTTCCAAAGTCTCTAACTGTGCGTTTTAATCTGGAAGCAACAACAAAGGAAAGATCGGGTGCGCGGAGGTCGGTGTTTGGCATAATAAAACCACCGCTAGAGTCAAATATTCTCCCTAAGTTCCGGGGTTTAATCCAGTTACCTAATAATCTGATCAATTCTGCACCTATTTCACTTGATTCAATATCTGATGGTCCCATAACTAGGAGGTTTCCTTCTTGCAGTTCTATTTGATAGTCTTCTTGTTCTTTGGATAGGTTTTGTTGCAGTATTTCTACATCTTTTATTGTTAGCTGCATGGGGTTTTCTCCTTATATATGTATGATTATATTCTTCCTTTGCGTCTCTGCGTCTTTGCGTGAGAATTGAAGATTTAAGAAACGAACCGCAAAGAACGCAAAGGACACGAAGGAAGAGACGTTAAAGAGGGTTTTGGGGTGGATATTGTTTTAATACTTGTTGCAGATATTTTCCTGTGTAGGAACGTTGATTTTTTGCAACTTCTTCTGGTGTTCCCGCAACAATAATTTCTCCTCCTTTGTCTCCTCCTTCTGGTCCTAAGTCTATTACCCAATCTGCACAACGGATAACGTCTAAATTATGTTCAATGACTAAAATCGAATTTCCTTTATCCACCAATCTTTGCAAAACATCTAATAATTTATGAACGTCGTAAAAAGACAACCCGGTTGTTGGTTCATCTATTAAATATAATGTTTTCCCGGTTGCACGTCGAGATAATTCTGTTGCTAATTTCACCCGTTGCGCTTCTCCTCCTGATAATGTGGTGGCTGGTTGTCCTAATTGTACATATCCTAATCCTACATCTACTAATGTTTGTAGTTTGCTAACTGCTTTGGGAATGTTTTCACAAAATGCTAATGCTTCTTCTACTGTCATGTTTAAAACGTCAGAGATTGATTTTTCTTTGTATTTAACTTGTAGGGTTTCTCTGTTATATCTTGCTCCTTTACAAACTTCGCATTGTACATAAACGTCTGGTAAAAAGTTCATTTCTATGACGTTTACTCCTTGTCCGCTACAAGCTTCACATCTGCCACCTTTGACATTGAAGGAAAATTGTCCTGGTTTATATCCTCTGGTTTTGGCTTCGATGGTTTGGGAAAATACTTCTCTAATAACATCAAAAACTCCTGTGTAAGTTGCAGGGTTTGATCTGGGTGTTCTGCCTATGGGTGATTGATCTATAACTATGGCTTTATCCACACAGTTTAATCCTTTAATTTCTTCTATTTCTTTTGGTAAGGGTACTCTTTTTAAAAGATGATGTTGTAAAGCTGGATATAGTAATTCATTGATTAATGTTGATTTTCCTGAACCAGAAACTCCAGTAACAGCCACCATTTTTCCTAAGGGAATTTCTACATCTATGTTTTTTAAGTTGTTACGATGGGCGTTTTTTATTCTTAAACTTCTACCGTTTCCTTCTCTTCTTGTTCCAGGGGTATTAATTACTCTTTTTCCTGATAGGTAAGCACCTGTTAAAGAAGCTTCCGCATTTAACAAGTCTTCTATATTTCCCTGAGCAATAATATTTCCCCCATGAATACCCGCACCAGGTCCAATATCAACTATATGATCTGCTTCCCGAATAGTTTCTTCATCGTGTTCGACAACTATTAATGTGTTTCCTAAGTCTCGTAATTTGGTTAAAGTTTTTAACAAACGTCCGTTATCTCTTTGATGCAAACCGATACTTGGTTCATCCAAAACATACAGAACACCTGTTAAACCAGAACCAATTTGTGTTGCTAATCTAATTCTTTGTGCTTCTCCTCCTGATAATGTCATTGCCGGACGATCTAAGGTTAAATAATCCAAACCTACATCTAATAAAAATTGTAATCTAGCTTTAACTTCCCGTAAAACTAAATCAGCAATTTGCATTTGTCGGGGGCTTAATTTTAAATGTTCTACCCTTTCCCGACATTCCCGAATTGACACACTCGTTAAATCTAAAATTCCATATTGTCCTAATTTCACAGCTAAAGCTTCCGGCTTTAATCTTTTCCCCCCACAAACTTCACAAGGTTGATCTATTAAATATTCTTCTAATTTCTGCTTAACTAATTCTGTTCCTCCCTCATATTGCCGTTGCAAAATGGGAATTACACCTTTAAAACTCTGCTTTCTCTGTGTCTCTGTGGTTCGTTTCTCCTCTCCATGTAAAACAATTTGTTGCTGTTCTCTGGTTAAATTCTTCCATTGAGTTTGTAACTCAAATCCATAATCTAAACCCAGTGTATATAATAGCTCTAAATAATAGGAATTTTCCTTTTCTGACCAAGGTGCGATCGCTGCATAAATCGGTGCTTCGGGATTAGGTATCAACAATTCTTCAGAAAACCTTCTTAAAGTGCCAATTCCATGACAGTGAGAACAAGCACCATAGGGAGAATTAAAAGAAAACAAACGTGGTGATAATTCTTCCATTACCGCACCATGTTCTGGACAAGCAAAGTTTTCTGAAAATACCATTTCTGTGGGTAATTCTTGTTCCGAAATACCTTGACTTTCCCCCCCATTTATTATATACTTACTATGTTGTCGCTCCTGCGCTGCTTTATTTAATGTATCATTTAATACCTCAATTACAGCGATTCCGTGAGATTGCTTGAGACAGGTCGTGAGAGAATCAACTAAACGTTCTTGTATACCGTCTTTTTTGACGAGCCTGTCAATAACCAGTTCTATATTATGTGTAATATTTTTATCCAATTCAATGGAATCTGAGAGTTCCAAGACCTCTCCATTGACCCTGATCCGAACAAAACCTTGAGCGGCTAAACTAGAAATTAGTTTGCGGTGAGTTCCCTTTTTCCCCCTGACGACGGGTGCGAGAATTTGAAAACGGGTGCGGTCAGGAAGTGCAAGGATGCGATCGCACATTTCGTCAATGGTTTGGGGGGAAATAGAGCGATCGCAATGGGGACAATGGGGTTCACCAGCACGGCCATAAAGTAACCGCAGATAATCATAAATTTCCGTTACAGTTCCCACTGTAGAACGGGGGTTGTGGGAAGTTGATTTTTGGTCAATGGAAATGGCAGGACTTAAACCCTCGATAGATTCCACATCGGGTTTATCCAACTGACCCAAAAATTGCCGAGCATAGGCGCTCAGAGATTCCACATAACGCCGTTGACCTTCTGCAAAAATCGTATCAAACGCCAAAGAAGACTTACCCGAACCAGAAACACCAGTAAACACAATTAACTGATCGCGGGGTAATTCCAAATCAATATTTTTGAGATTATGCTGCCTAGCACCCCGAATGCGAATAGTATTTTGGTTGTTTTGGGGATAGGGGAGGCGATCGCTCAAATTTGTTGCTAGGTGTTCTGACATATTGACAGAGGGAAGGTTACACAGTGAAACAGTCCTTAATAATAACGTAATTTTCTGATCTTTGAGATTTTCCCTCGTTTCTGCCTTTGTGTCCTTTGCATCCTTTTGTCTTGCCATAACGACAATTTTTAACGCCGACCTATTTAGGGGATGCTGAATAAACCAAAAAGCCTGACAATATTTTCCTAGTATTTTTGCAGAAACTTTTGGAAAGTATATCTGTCACGCTGTTTAAATATCTGAAAACCTACATACTTACCCATGTCTGCTATTGCTCAAGGTATTCCCGGACTACCAGATTTAACACATCCTGATGAATTAATCAAGTTTGGTACCCAACTACTTCAAGGTTCACTATTGTTTGTATTTTTAATTGTAGCCTTGGGAGTGGCGATCGCTCTCATCAGTTTTTCCCTGAGACACAACACCAGTGAACAAGCTGTTTTCTTTGGGGAGTGGTCCATTCGTTATTCCCAACTTCTCAAAGGACTACAACATTTAGCCTTGATTTTAATTTTAGTAGTTACGGGATTTTTCCTCACTTCTACTTTAAGCAACCGTTACCATCACTGGGAACAAGCAAAAGTAGCACAAGTAGCGGAAAGTGTAGCAGGTGATAAATTAGAACAAATTGCGCCCCAAGTGCGTTACATTATCGAAGAACCTTATAGCTATACTACTCAAGTTAACGGCAAAATAGTCAAGGTGACAGATAAACAAAAAGTTACTCGCTATTTAAACTTAGCAGGTTCAAATATTCAAGTTAAAATTGACCAAAGTGTGAACGTGCAAAATCGCAGTGCCATTTATAATACAGATTACACTGCTGATTATAAAATTGTCAATTCACTAAGTGATGTTAATAGTTTTTTCTTTGAAGCACCACCACCCTACGGTTATTCCTTACTTTCTAGTTATCAAGTAGAAAAAGATGGAACAAGATTAAAACAAATAAACCCTGGTGATTATGGTTTTCCCTTTCGCTTAGAACCAGGACAAGAAACCACAATTAAAGTTAGCTATCAAGCGCAAGGTGGACCCCGTTGGGTTTATAATGCCACAAATCAATTACTTTCTCAATTTCGCCTCACAACAATTGCTAATTTTAGAAATGCTGATTTTGCTAGTGGGATAGTTCCTCATGAAATTAAAAATGATGGTGACAGTACCCAATTTACTTGGATATTTGATGAAAATGTTTCTGTAAGAAATCCCTTTGGTGTATTTACTGCCACCAAACCAATAGGAAAAACTGGGATTATACCCCGGTTATTACTGTTAGCACCAGCCTTATTTTTGTGGTGGATATTGCTTTTATATTTGTCCCTACCCATGAGTTTAAAAAATTTGGCGATCGCTGCGGGTATTTTCTTTGCTTGCTTATTAACTTTAACCTATATGGCGCGGGTAATGAATGCAGAAATAGCTTGGTTAATGATTTCATTAATCTTACTTGGTTTCATCTATGGTTTAGGTACAAATCGTCACGCTGCTTTAGCCGCCATTATTTGTACTATTGCTGGAGCAATTTTACCTGTATTTGCATTATTAATTCCCTTTAGTGGTTTAACGTTGAGTTTGGCAGGTTTGTTATCAGTCGGGTGGTTAGCAATACATCATTGGTATAGACAATTGATAATTGATAATTGATAATTGATAATTGATAATTGATAATTGACAACTATCAAATTCAAGGTTTAAAACCTTAAATTTGCATAAGCACCAAACCTTTGTAGGGACAATTCATGAATTTTCCCTACGATAATTTTCACCAGAGATATGATCAAATCGGATCTCTATATATTTATGGCATTTTGGCAGATATTTGCAGTGTTGCATTGCTATCCTAGATGCGCGAATGTCTTTGTGCGATAATTCCGACTTGCAGAATCCCTCGGTGTATAACCGGGGGTCTTTTTTTTGGTATCAGTTTCCACCACTATTGAAAATTGACCACAAAACTGCACTCCTAACTTCTAAATTATCATCATCATACTTCATTCGACGTAGAAAGCATAAATCAAAACCCTTTCCTTTCGATAGAGTGCATAGGTTTGTGAGCAAGATAAATTGATATCAAGACTAGTCCACATTCCAATGTCTTTGATTCTATCCTCTGGTGACTGACCTTCGCTGGAGGTGATTTTTTGTAAGAAGTCAGGAGTCAGGAGTCAGGAGTCAGGAGTCAGGAGTCAGGAGTCAGGATATTAAAAATAAATTTCTTCCCTGTTCCCTGTTCCCTATTCCCTATTCCCTGATTTACAGCTATGAAAAAGCGCCAGGGAAAGCGGATTAAAATCTGGCGCATAGATTCCATCAGTTGTGTACGTGTTATAAACAAAGTGTAGATAACAGTAATAAAATCCAAGTTTCTTGATCTTTAAGAAACTTTTTGTTAGTTACGTTATCAGTACCACTAAAATTTTACTACCAAAAAAACAACAGTTTTTCTAACAGTTTCAGTGGCACACCAGTTTGTATTAGAATCATAGTCCATTTATTCAATCTTCATAATTAACTTATTACTTCTTAATATCAGCTATCAGCTATCAGTTACCAGCTATCAGTTGACAGTTAGCCGTTTTCAATGTTCACTGTTAACAGTTGACTGTAAACTGTTCCCTGATTAATATATGATGAATAAATTAACACCTAAAAACTGGATAATTATTCAACAGAGATTAACACCTTATCTATTTTTATTACCAGCTTTAGTTTTATTAAGCTTAACTGTTTTTTGGCCTGCGCTGCAAGCATTTTACCTCAGCTTTACCAGCTATCAAGATATTGGAGAAGCGCCTAAATTTATCGGTTTTGACAACTTTCTGCGTTTATGGAAAGATGTTGTTTTTTGGAAAACCTTAGAAAACACCTTTCTCTATCTTGTTGGAGTTGTGCCAATTTTGGTAATTACTCCCTTGATTTTAGCGATTTTAGTAAATCAAAAATTGCGGGGTATGAATTGGTTTAGAACTGCATATTATACACCTGTAGTCATTTCCATGGTTGTTGCAGGTATAGCTTGGAAATGGTTGTATGCAGAAAACGGTTTATTAAATCAATTCTTGAAAACTTTAGGTATATTTCCCGAAGGAATTCCTTGGTTAACAAGTCCAGAGAAAATATTAGGAATTGTCCCCATTTCTTTAGCTAGTGTAATGGCTGTAACTATTTGGAAAGGATTAGGATATTACATGGTAATTTATTTAGCGGGATTGCAATCTATTCCTGCGGATGTTTATGAAGCAGCAGCAATTGATGGTTCAGATGGTATTCGCAAACATTTAGATATTACCATTCCTTTAATGCAGCCTTATTTAGCTTTAGTAGCGGTAATTTCGGCGATTTCTGCCACTAAAGTCTTTGAAGAAGTTTATATTATGACAGGAGGCGGACCTCTGAATAGTTCTAAAACAATTGTTTACTATTTATATGAACAAGCATTTAGTAATTTAGAATTTACCTATGCTTGTACAATTGGCTTGGTGTTATTTTTAATCATTTTAGGATTATCACTTTTGCGATTAGCAATTAATCAGCAAGATGGTAATTTGGGTGTGTAATTAGGGGTTGCTGAAAATTTTCAGCAAACCTTAATTATTTCGGCACAGACCAAGAACGAACTTGACCAAAGTTTCTCGTTCCCAGTCTCCGGCTGGGAACGAGAGATTTTTATCCCCTTCTCCTGATAGGAGAGGCGTTGGGGGTGAGGTTCTAACCTTTCTCCCGTCAATAATTGAAACGCACCGGCAATATTCAACTTACCTAATAAACAGCGTTCCGGTTCTTCCACTTCTTCCGGGTTACAGGGAATAGCACTATTTAAAATCGCTTCCCGCACTGCTTCAGCGTTGGGTTGTTCTCCCCGTTGTTGCCCCTTGAAAACAACTGCGTTCTAAGTCGGCTGCACCATCAAGGATAGCAATTTTAATGCGAGGGTCGCCTTTTGTGCGTGTCCAAATTTGGGAAATTCCAGGGATGTCAGTAAGGTTAGGCATGGTTTTGATTGTGTTGTTGTAATTGATGTTATGATTATGGGTGAAAAGTCTAATTTTTTAAAATTCTTTAAAACTTAATGCCAGCTAAAGATATTTTTCATGATGCTGTTAGGATAGGGTTAGAAAAAGACGGTTGGGTGATTATAGATGATCCTTTAAGAATTCGCTCGGGTAGGGTTGATATGCAAATTGACTTGGGAGCAGAAAAAATCATAGGTGCTGAAAAAGGAGAGGAAAAGATTGCAGTTGAGATTAAAAGCTTTATTAGTTCTTCCAATATTTCGGAATTTCATACCGCTTTGGATCAATTTCTTAACTATCGTCTTGCTTTGAAAGATCAGCAACCTAACCGTTTTTTATATTTAGCAGTTCCTCTGGGAGCTTATCAAACATTTTTTAACTTGCCATTTGTAGAAACCGCTATTGAGCATTTCCAACTCAGCTTGGTGGTTTATGACCCAAACCATGAGGTGATTGTAACATGGAAAAAATAGAACAATATCGTACATATATCCAAACTTTATTAACTGAATATGCTCAGGGAAGTCCATCGGATCATGAGGTAGAAACGCAACTGATTTTTGACAAGGAACGGGATCATTATCAGGTTGTTTATACAGGTTGGAAAAATCGCCGACCGATGTATGGTTGTGTTTTGCATTTGGATATTAAAAATGGCAAGATTTGGATCCAATATGATGGAACTGAAATTGGTATAGCAGATGAGTTAGTTAAATTAGGAGTGCCAAAATCAGATATTGTTTTAGCATTTCATGAACCTTTAGTGAGACAATATACAGGTTTTGCTGTTGGTTGATTTTTACATAAGACTTTCATGTAGATTTTACATGAATTTCACATTATTATTGGAAAATTGATGCAATGGGGACTCAAACCGAAATTGCCAACAAGATTATTGATAAAAAAGCAGATTATGTTTTAGCACTCAAGGCAAATCACCCAACTCTCTACAATCAGGTAAAACAATGGTTTGAAACAGCATCTTCACTCTCTTTTCAAGGTATTGATGTCAGTTATGACCACCGCATTGAAAAAGGACATCACCGTACGGAAATCCGTCAAGTTTGGTCTGTTCCAGTTTCGGCTCTTGGTGAACTTTACCAACCCAAAATCTGGGCTGGACTCCAAAGTGTAGTGATGGTTGTTCGGGAGCGTCGTCTTTGGAATCAAACTACTCGTGAGGTTCAATTTTATCTCTCTTCTTTACCCAGTGATGCTCAACTTTTAGGTCGAGCCATCCGTAAACATTGGGGAATTGAGAACCAAGCTCACTGGATTCTTGATTGTACTTTTGCTGAGGATTCTTGTCGTATTCGCTCTTGGAACAGCCCCCGAAATTTTGCTCTTTTACGACGCATTGCTCTCAATGCTCTTAATCGTGAACAAACTTATAAACGTAGTCTTCGACAAAAAATGAAACGCACTGCTATGGATAACGATTACATGATTCAAGTTCTCAGTTCTTGTTTCATTGACTCTACATTAGATTCCGAAAAGCCCTTATGTCAAGCCTGATTGAGATGCTCTTACCCTGCCCTAAGATGTAGTTATCATTAATTGTCAATTATGGATTTTGCCTGATGATGAATATGGGTGATTTCACAGATTTGATACCTTATCAGTAGATTTAAAAACTCATTGGTGACAATATTTAAACTGAAGATAACTCAAATAACCATTTCAAATTATTTACTCAATTAACAAAAAGATACATACACAAGCATCATCTCATGTCTTCCTTGGGATATACCTGAGATAGAAAGACTGAAGAGAGATATATTTTGGTACAAATGTGGGGTATGGGTTATGGTAAAAATGAATATTTCCGAGCTAGAGCAGATTGATAAGTTTCGTAACTTACAATTAACTTTGCGCGATCGCTGGAAAACTAGCGAATTATTTGACAACAGTGAAGCGGATATTTTAATTGTTCCTTCTTTAAGTATCGATCAACGGGAACTGCAAAAAATAGCAGGGTGCGAACATTATGAAGAAAGATTGCTATTTTCTTTAATCCGGTTGCGAAATCCCCGCAATAGGTTAATTTATGTAACATCAATGCCCCTACATCCTAGCATTATTGACTACTATTTACAACTACTACCAGGAATACCATTTTCCCATGCTCGTCATCGTTTATTACTACTTTCTACTTATGATTCTTCCCTAAAACCGCTCAGTCAAAAAATCTTAGAACGGCCGCGTTTGATAGAAAGAATTCGTCAAGCTTTGCGGTTAGATAAAGCTTTTATGACTTGTTACAATTCCACATTTTGGGAAGCAGAATTATCACTAAAATTGAATGTTCCTTTGTATGCTGCTGCACCAGATTTACAAATTTGGGGGACAAAAAGCGGGAGTAGAGAAATTTTTCATCAAAGCAATGTACCCCATCCAGATGGTAGTAAATTAGTTTGGAAATGTCAAGATTTAGCAACAGCAGCAGCTAATTTATGGGAAAGTCAACCAACATTAAAACGGATGGTTGTGAAACTAAATGAAGGTATTTCTGGAGAAGGAAACGCGCTTTTGGATTTGCGTCCATTGCTAGATGTTGCACCAGGGAAAAGTTCCCACAGTGACAGAGTAGAAAAAATCAGTAATAACTTTACAAAGTTGCGCTTTCAAGCTACACAAGAAACTTGGGATAATTTTTCTCAAAGAATCCCAGAATTAGGCGCAATAGTAGAATCATTTATAGAAGGTGAAATCAAATTTTCTCCTAGTGTTCAAGGACGAATCACACCTGATGGTAAAGTAGAAATACTCTCCACCCATGATCAAATTCTTGGCGGACCTGACGGACAAATTTATCTCGGTTGTCGGTTTCCTGCTGATGAAAAGTATCGAGTACAATTACAGACTTTAGGTTTACAAGTAGGTAAAAAACTAGCAGAAAAAGGAGCATTAGAAAGATTTGGTGTTGATTTTGTCGTAGTTGATCAAGGTAATGGTAAATGGGATATTCAAGCAATAGAAATTAACCTCCGCAAAGGTGGAACTACTCACCCTTTTATGACTTTGAAATTATTAACTAACGGACGCTATGACTTGTCCACAGGTTTATTTTATAGTCAACAAGGAAAAGCTAAATATTACGTCGCTACAGACAACTTACAAAAAGATCAATATCGGGGATTATTACCTAATGATTTAATGGATATTATTGCCCATCATAGATTACATTTTGATACGGGTACTGAAACAGGAACAGTATTTCATCTCATGGGTTGTCTGTCTCAATTTGGCAAATTAGGATTAACAAGTATTGGAGATTCTCCCCAACAAGCAGAAGAAATTTATAACAAAGTTGTCAAAGTTCTGGATCAAGAAACCAGTGACGAACATAATAGTTATAACCTGTTTTCAGATTATGCTTTTCCCATTGCTGGGGATACTTTTAGTTATTAATTTAGGAGTCAGGAGTCAGGAGTCAGGAGTCAGGAGTCAGGAGTCAGGAGTCAGGATAAAAATATCTATTCCCTATTCCTTATTCCTTATTCCCCATTCCCTATTCCCTATCTTAAAATTTAGCGCGTAACTTACCTGAAAAACCGAGCCAAAATTACACCTAACTGCACACTAAAAACTCCCAAAATCGCACTACCAAACCAATAACCAGTAGTAGTTAATAAATTACCACCACGCATTAAAACCAGAGATTCTAAACCATAAGTAGAAAAAGTTGTATAAGCACCTAAAAAACCAGTAGCTATCATTAAACGTAATTCTGGGGAAATTATCGCTACCTTTTCTACTGCCAAAGTTGTAAAAAATCCCATTCCTAAACAACCGCTAACATTAATAAAAAACGTACCATAGGGAAAACTTGTACCAAATCTGGATGCAAACCATAATGTTAAATAATAACGACTTAAAGCACCAGCGATCGCCCCTAAACTCACAGCTAACGCTTGACGCAAATTAGGATCTTGTAACATAGCATTTACAGCGTGAAACCCGTACTGGTGGGAGAGGTTTTCATCACTGTACACCATAGTTGAACTCGATACAATCAGAATATAGCTAAACCAAAGCTATTATCTAGTACAAATTAAACAAAATCATGCAGATTAACAGGAGAAAACTACTATGGGAAATCAATTCAAAACTGCTGCTTTATTAGCCGCCCTTAGTGGCTTATTAATAGCCATTAGTTATTGGGTAATTGGTGGTACTAGCGGTTTAATGATCGGCATCGGTTTAGCAGCAGTTACCAACTTATTTTCTTGGTATCAATCTGATAAAATTGCCTTAGCAGTTTATAACGCCCAACCTGTCAGCGAAGCCCAAGCACCGGGACTTTATCGCATGGTGGAAAGACTATCAAACCGTGCTAATATTCCCATGCCTGGAGTGTACATTGTTCCTGGACAAACTGCCAATGCTTTCGCTACCGGCAGAGATCCAGAACACGCTGCTGTTGCCGTTACCGAAGGTATTTTAAACATCTTACCAGAGGAAGAATTAGAAGGCGTAATTGCCCACGAACTCACCCACATTATTAATCGTGATACCCTCACCCAAGCCGTTGCTGCTACTGTCGCAGGTGCGATATCTTTCCTCGCCCAAATGTTAAGTTATAGCCTTTGGTTTGGTGGTGGTTCTAGAGATAATAATAGGGGTGGTAATCCTCTAGGAGTGCTATTAACAGTCATGCTTGCACCTATAGCAGCCACAATTATTCAATTAGCAATTTCCCGCACTAGAGAATTTTCTGCTGATGCTGGTGCTGCCAAATTAACAGGTAATCCCCGCGCTTTAGCTAAGGCTTTACAAAGACTAGAAGCCACCGCTAGACAAATGCCTTTAAATGCTAATCCAGCCTTTGAACCATTATTAATTATTCATCCTATTTCTGGGCAATTTTTAGGTAATTTGTTTTCTAGTCATCCTGCTACAGAAGCCCGTGTAGAAGCACTGCTGAAAATAGAAAGAGAGTTGGCAGGTAGTTATTAATTTGTACATTAATTTCCCCTTCTCTCGTTCCCAGTCTCAGACTGGGAATGCCTTCCAGGAGGTTCTACCTCCCATCATATCGACATTTTGAACCTCAACCTAGAAAACCAGAAATTAGCGGTAAACGTTTATGATTGGGGGTTTTTCCAGCCGTCATAAGCAGCAATGAGAACATTTACATAAAGATTATCAGCAAATTCTTTAATTGCTTCAATGCCACCCGCTTTTAATGCACCTATTACCCGTTCCTTCATCTGTGGATTTTTATTGATACCTTTAACCGCTACCTCGATTTCTGCTTGAGTATCTGTAGGTATATCAGCAGGATAGGATTGATTGAGGATTTGGAGTAGTTGTTGAATCTCACCAGCAGAGTCCGCTAGGTTTGGCTTGGGATTAATAATCTGATCTCCCATAACCTTACCTGCTACTCCTGTAGCTTCTTTAATATTCATTTCTACTTCGACATTACGAGTGAAATCATTACTGTTAGTCATATTTTTATTCTCTACTTTGTTGTCAACTTGAACATTTATAGGTTGATTAGCTAATAGTTTAACAATTTCTGTCATATCTGCACTTTGTTGACGATAAATAACTATTTCATTATCTTTAGCTTGTAATTCTGCTTTATATTTTTCCTCTATTGCTGCTAATGCTAATTTATAATTTTGATTAAAATCACCATGAATCTTTTCCTTATCAGCGCCTTCAGAAACAGCAACCTTAACAACAACTACCCCATCACCTTTATTTCCAATACTCTGGATAGATAGTTCAGTATCTTCATTGTCATTCTGCACCTTGCCAAAAGCATGAAAAAAAGCTTGCCAATTAATCCCATTTCGGAAAATGAAATCAACAGTATTTAAAACCTCCTCAAATAATTTTGTAAATTCTCCTGGTTGAAATTCCCCACTACTAGGACGGCGTTCACGGTCATTTGTTTTTGGTTTGGGATTTTCTAAAAGATAGACAAAACGACAATCAACATTATCTAATACAGTCGTACTTTCAATATTCCAAGCTTCCAGACAAGCACCAGTCATTTGAGCATGGGTGAAATTAGTACCAACCGCTTGAGTAAAAGACAGGTTAGCCCATTCTAAATAAGCTGCTTGAAAAGTTGCTTCTATAATATCAGCATCTTTCAAATTAGCCTCTGTCAAATCTGCACCTATCAAGTTTGCACCTCTGAGGTTTGCACCAACATAAGATTTATTTCTACCATTGAGAGTAACGAGCAAGTTGAGAACTGCGGGGTTAGCTAGTATAGTATTACCTGGTCTAGCAAAATCAAGTTTTTTGGCTTCATAAAAACGAGTGCGCGTTAAATTTGCCTTTCTGAAATCTGTATTTTTCAGAGTTGCTTTGGTAAAATTTGCCTCAGTTAGATTAGTATTAGTAAAAATTGTACCTCCTTTTGCGGTAAAATTAACACACATTTTCCAAATCCAAGCAAATTTTTGATCGCATTCTATCGCTGCATTACTAAAAAAATAACCCCAAACTGCACCAAAAATACCCCCAACTATTCCGCCAAACCATTGACCATTACCGAAATCTTTAATAATTTTTTGAACCTTAATATCTCCTATATTTGTCAGTAGGTTTTCTACTAATCCCCCCATTTGATTGAAAACAATTACTATCAGAAAAACCATTCCAGTAAAAGTAACCAAGGCCATTCCACCAAGTTTAGCATCAGGTTCATCCACAGCGGCTGCTGGAGCGCCAAAAAAAGCTACAGCTAAGATAACTCCAATAGATAAATAAATATTGATAGTGATAGCAAAAGGTTCAAAATAATTATTTAATATAGTACGTACTATACTAATAAAAATAATTGAGTAAGGAATAACAAAAATTGCAGTCAGCTTTTTAGAAAACCAAAAATATATATTAAAAGTAATAATAATTGCTGACGTAAATCCTGATAAACTGGATATTATGAATGATAGTGCTAATAAAATAAATATCCAATGAAACTTTAATCCTGCTTTGGCATAGCTAAAGTTTGCACCTGTTAGATCAGCACCCGTAAAATCAGCACCTTTAAGGTTAGCATTGGTAAAATTTGCACATTTCAGGATAGCATTGGTAAAATCTGCACCTCTAAGATCAGCTTTCCTAAAGTTAGCTTTTGTCAAGTTTTGACCTTTAAAAGAGCGTCCTCGGAGATTTTGACCGGAATAGTCTGGCAGCATAATCGCGTCAGCAAGAATTTACCTATTACATAATATACATACTTGCTGGTCTTTATTCCTGTTTTTGGCGAAATTCGCAGAAATTTATTTGTCTGCTGTACTCAAAGCAGCTAAAAAATTAACCTTTGGAAAAATGCTTAATCGTTTTTTGTCCCATAAGCATTCGACCCCACCCCTGTGTCCCCTACCCTCAAGAGGGGAGGTTTTGCGTTAGCAAAAACGGGGTGGGGTTCTTCAAGATTCATTCGTCATTTCAAACAACTTCTAATAATTATGGGCATAACTAGCAACTTTCCTATCAACTAACACAAGATTATCTACAGCATATTTAATAACTAATGATTCTTGTGTTGCATGACAAGAACTCTTTAAAACTCGCGTTTTCACCGCATCTTTCACCAGTTTAGCCTGATAAGTATAAACAGAACCAGCAGGATTTTCATAAGTTAGCTCTGCTAACATTGTATTATTATCCATACTTTGCTCTAAAATTTTACCTGCTACTTTATTATTAAACCAATTCCATCCTTGACTAAAAATCATTTCTCTTTCTAAAACCTGTAATACATAGGGCAAAATTCCCCAGCCTCGATAAACTTTATGCAAAATTTGAATATCACCAGTCCGAGTTAAAATTGATCTGAAAGATTCTTGATCTAGTACACCATAATATCTTGCTTCTGGTAAATCTATAGCTGTGGGTGCAAAACGATGTCCGCCAAAATGGCTGGATCTCCAAATTCTTACATGATCAAATTGCAATTCAGAAATAGTATTTTTAGCATGAAAATAAAAAGGGTTGCCATATCTCGCACAACATTGATCATGGCTACCATGTGTACAAATTAAAATATCTCTGGTAACGCTATTTTCTACCTGAAAATCAGGATTTCCACCGGATAACCATTTCCGTACAACTCCCGCTACTTGTTCAATATTTGGTAACTTAAATTCTTGTTTGCGGTAGCCATGACTTAAACCTTCTTGTTTTTGATAAATTAATAATGTTGTTTCTTTTACTCTATGAGAGTCATCATTAGCAATTAACAAAAATCTAATTGGTAATTTTCTACCCTGCACTTCTGCAACTAAAATCCGCAAGTTGTCAGGAATCCATTTAGAAGTAAATGCTTCTGACATCCAAGGAGTAGGACATTCTACTAAAATATAAGTTTGGTAGTTGGTTGCACTACCAATAATTTCTTCTCCTATTTGTCTTGAGTAGTCTGAGCAAAAAAACTTATTCATATCATTTTTTCCCAAGAATTTGTTGTATGGACAAAGATAAATAAACAGTAAAATTGTGTCTCTAGCTACTACTTTCAGTGTTTTTTGATGTTCATAGATTTAGCAATTCAAGACATATTCTCACTTTATAAGCTTCTGGTTTTTTCCAGTCTTTCCGGTTAATAAATCCTTTCTTTACAAAACTCAGCATCTATTGATTTAATTGGGTTTAAATCGCTTAAATTTTAATGCTTTGTATCTTATTAATATCTTGCCTATGTATATGTATGTGTATACATAAAAACATACTGTCAACAAGTCCTATTGTATCAATCATTGTCTCCATAATGATAAAAATTCTCAACAAACAACAAAAAAATATAATAAACCAAGTTATGGCAAGGCGCATGGGAAAAATGCGCCTGTCATCACCCCAAAGGTAGAATTTAAGGAAGTTATGGCAGTTTTCATCTGTTGTTTCTCCCGTGGTGCTGTACTTGCTGTTCATCAAACACAAAGATGCTGAAAGCCTTGTAATGCTTGATTTTTAAATTTATGTATCAACAGTAACAGAATTTAAACAAAAAAGCAAGTAGACGCTCACATCTTTTTTTTTGCTAAGTTTTCTCATTATATCTAGGTTACATCAAGCGAATCATGATTTATTATCATAATCATTAAGTTTTTCATTAGATTTTTCAATCACATAAATAACCAAGAGGTTATATTACAAAATATTGCTATTTATTTAAAACTTTGTATTTTTAAACAAAATGTCAAAAATGATCTTCACATTTAAAACTATAGCCAATCATAAAAAAATAGATATTTCTATACAAAATTCCAAATCTAAAATCTAAAAGTTTAAATCTAAAAGTTTAAAACTATGGCTGTCGCATATTTCTCTTTTCATGGTGACTTAAATTATTTTTTACCCAAGCATCAAAAGCAGGTAAAAATCAAGTATAATTTTGAGCAAAGAAATTCTATTAAAGATACAATCTAATCTTTGGGAGTTCCTCATCCAGAAGTTGATAAGCTGATGTGCAGCTAAACTGTATAATGAATTTCATCGTTGTGAAAATTGCGCCCAAATTTATTGGAAAGGGTCACACTATACACGACTGCAAAATTTTATTAACGAGATAATGGGGAATAGTCATAGTTAATCGGTAATGAGTCAAACTGTTTTTCTATCACCAATTACCAATTACCACTTATCAATTATCAATTATGGCATTAATATTAGCTCTTGATTTTGGTGGAACTAAACTAGCAGCAGCGACAGTAGAAGCAGGTTCTAGAGAATGGTTGCGTCATGAAAATAGACTCTCACCTGCAAATGCGGATGCTTTAAGTGATATAGAAATTATGCGATCGCTCATTGATTCCGTATTAGATCAACGCAAACCCGATGCCATTGGTGTTAGCTTTGGTGGACCAGTAGACGCAGACACAGGAATGGTGAGACTTTCCCATCATGTACCTGGTTGGGAAAACATTCCCCTCAAACTCTTGCTAGAAGAAGAATATCACGCCCCAGTCAGCATAGATAATGATGCTAACGTAGCTGCAATTGGTGAACATCGGTTTGGTGCAGGTCAAGGATACGACAGCTTATTTTACATTACCATTAGTACAGGAGTAGGCGGAGGTTGGATACTCAACAATAAACTCTGGCAAGGTGCGGGAGGAATGGCCGGAGAAATTGGCCATATAGTAGTAGATCCCACAGGTCCAGTATGCTTATGTGGAAAACGCGGATGTGTAGAACGTTTTGCATCTGGTCCTTATATTGCCCAAAATGCCAAAGAACTCTTGGAAAAACAACTGCCTAATTCTGGAGGAGGTACAAGAGGTGACATACTTAGGCAGTTAGTAGGTAATGATTTAAACTTAATCACCGGGCAAATAGTCAGTGTAGCCGCATCAAATGGAGATGAACTAGCAAAAGCGATATTATACAAAGCTGCTTGGGCGCTAGGTGTAGGTATTGGTAATGTTGCCAACTTAATGAACCCGCAAAGATTTGTCTTAGGTGGTGGAGTGACAAAAGCTGGGGATAGTTTTTGGGCAACTGTACGCAAAATAGCCCAGGAAACGGCTTTACCAGAAGTGAATTTTGAAGTAGTGCGGGCGGTTTTGGGAGATGATGCGCCATTGTGGGGGGCGGTAGCTTTAGGTTTGGATGTAATGAGGTAATTATTTTGTGAAGTAATTATTTTCAGATTATCCAATGCGATCGCCTATTATTTACCTGTTATTTAAATTTGAAATTTTGAATTATTTACGCCAAAATTCACAATTTCAAATCTAAAATTCAGTCAGATAAATCACACGCTATACTAAAATTTAATCCCTTATTTATGTTTCCTATGGTTGTAAGTGCTTCCACCACCAATATCACCTGGGAACTCTTACCCGAAGACTTCATTTTAGACGATGAACCTGTGGATAATGTCAACCAACCGAGTCTAGCAGCAGCATTAACGGAAAGTTTAGAACTCGCGGGTAAACTGCCAGAAACCGCTATAGCTACCACTAATTATGGCATCTGTGCCACCGTAAATGGCAAATTTGTCATCAAAGCCCCTGACTGGGCTTACGTGCCGCAAATTACCGTACCTAGAGAGCAAATTCAACGCAGATACACCCCCCATAAACAGGGACAAATTCCTGTAGTGGTCATGGAATTTCTTTCCGATACAGAAGGAAGTGAATATTCCAGTAAACGCACCTATCCCCCAGGAAAATGGTTTTTTTATGAACAAGTTTTACAAGTTCCTAACTACATCATTTTTCAACCAGACACCGGAGAATTAGAAGTACATAATTTGCAAGAAACCGGATCTTATAAATTACGTTCCCCTGATGATAATAACCGTTATTGGTTAGCAGAAATGGAACTATTTATAGGTGTTTGGCAAGGAAAGCGTGAAAACCGTCAAGGTTACTGGTTACGCTGGTGGGGTCAAGATGGTAATTTGTTACTTTGGGGTTCTGAGTTAGTACAACAAGAACGACTTGCTAAAGAAGTCGCCTTAAAACGCCTTGAAGAATTAGAAAAACGTCTGCGAGATGCTGGCATTTCTGATTAAATTTGTTTTAAATGTGTTCATATTGTTCACATAAATTAACCATAAATTCAAAAATATTAAATCCCCGACTGCTGGCAAAAGTAGGGGATTTTTTATTTTTTAATCAGTAATTAAGTAAGCATTCAGCTATCAGCCTTTAGCAGTCAGCTTTTTCCAGGGTACTCCCAAACCCACTATTTGATAATCTACTGATTTATCAAACATTTCAACCTATACTTTCTGCCTGCTGCCTCCTGTAAGGGCGTTCGCGAAGCGTGCTGGAAGCATCAGCATTCGGACGAACAATTATCAATTTTTATCACAATTTTCTTGTAAGGGCGAAGCATTCGGGCGAACAATTATCAATTTTTATCACAATTTTCTTGTAAGGGCGAAGCATTCGGACGAACAATTATCAATTTTTATCACAATTTTCTTGTAAGGGCGAAGCATTCGGACGAACAATTATCAATTTTTATCACAATTTTCTTGCAAGGGCGAAGCATTCGGACGAACAATTATCAATTTTTATCACAGGTTATTTTCCGAATGCTTCGCCCCTACGACTCCTGAATTTTTACGTAATTAACATCTTTCTCAATCTTACAGCTACTTTAGATACAGAAGATCATCTAATGAGAGATTATGCTACTTTGTGGTTAGGAAAACAACCATGCTCCTCATTATTTAAGTTTTTCTGACATCGTTGATTTCTTAATAATTATTTAGTTGTAAAAGTAGACAATGATTTTCAAAATTGAATCAGAATTTTAACTTTTAGATTTAACAGAAGTTGGTAAGTGCAGATATACCAACTAACGTTAGAAATCAAAGTTATTGCGTAAATCCTGAAATCCTCATTTTTACAACTTCAACAGGATCACCATGACTATTCCTCTACTAAAATACGCTCCATCCAGCCAAAACCAAAGAGTTAAAAGTTTTGAAATTCCTGGAGAAGAATATCCAAGAATTTACACTACAGAAGGAACACCAGACACAGCAGAAATTGATCAGTTAATTTGGGCTGCTTATCGTCAAATATTCAACGAACAACAAATTCTAGTTAGCAACCGTCAATTAGCCCTAGAATCCCAATTAAAACACAAAAGTATTACTGTTAGGGATTTTATTCGGGGATTGTTATTATCTGAAACATTCCGCTTACGTAACTACAACGCGAATAACAATTATAGATTCGTGGAAATGAGTATACAACGAGTTTTGGGCAGGAATGTTTACAGTAAACAAGAAACAATGGCCTGGTCTATTGTGATTGGGACTAAGGGTTTACAAGGATTCATTGATGCACTGCTAAATAGTGAGGAGTATCAAACCAATTTTGGTGATAATACTGTTCCCTATCAACGTCGAAGAATTATTGCACAACATAGTAGAGGAGAGTTACCTTTTAGCCAATTTCCTCGTTATGATCAATACCATCGTCAACAACTAGAGAACTTTGGATATTTCCAAGCTAAAGCACCTGTAGGACATTGGTGGAAGCAGCACAAACCTCCTTACAATCCAGTTTCTTTATTGATGTCATCACCTCTTTTTTTCATAGAACATCTCGTCTTTTTTGCATTCATAGTTTATGTAATTCTCTCCTATTATGGTGTAGTTAGCTTGTAATATTACCATGCAATTGGTAATTGGTAATTGGTAATTGGTAATTGGTAATTGGTAATTGGTAATTAGATTATAAATCTTCCCAGTCACCAGTCACCAGTCACCAGTCTAACCTGCTATTTCCTGTTCTTCTCGCCATAATTGATATAACCGATTTGCAGGAATTGTTAAATACAAAATATCACCTGCACTTAAATTAGTTTCTAATAAATCCCAACCGTGTAAAGTTTGGTGATTTGTCTCTACATATAAAGGTACAAAATCCGCATATCTAGCTACATCTTTCACCCATTGACCACAAAAAGGATGATTAGGAGTAATCAAAGTTGCAAAAGCCACCCATAAATTATCACCTATAATTCCATTACCAATAATTCTCCCTCCCAACGCAGCAGCAGCAAAAGCCGGTGCAGCTAATTCTGCGGGACTTAATACAGCTTCAAAATCAAATACCTGTTTTGCCATCCCGGCAAAATCAGGATCAGCATAGTGAACAATTACCGGAATTCTTGATATTAAACTTTTGGCTTTGAGGGCAATTTCTAAATTAATAGCATCGTTATTAGTAACAGCTAAAACTGCGGACGCGGTATCTATATTACTGGTTTGTAAAGTTGTGCGAAAACTCGCATCTGCCAAAATGACAGGAATACCCATTCCCCTAGCAGTATTGACATATCTATTATTAGCATCTGTTTCAATTACTACTACTTCATGTCCACTGGTATGAAGTTGTTGCATAATTTTAATGCCAATGCCACTTAAACCACAAACAATATAATGATGACGTTGGGGAATTCTGGCAGCATCCCAAAATTGTTTGAGACGAGTTCCTAATACAAAATCGGTTAACATAGCATACCAAATACCAAAAACTATAGCTCCTGCCAACATCATAAAAATGGTAAATAATTTAATATTATTTGGTGCTTCTTCTACAACTTTATCATTACCACCAGCACCAGTAATCATGCCCACAGCAAAATATAAGGCATCAACAAAGGAAATATTTAATTTAGCATAAACATAGGTAAAAGTGGCGATCAAAATAATGACTACTAATGCTATAGCCATTGCTATTACTGATTTGGCGTGTTTTTGAAAATGGCGAATACTGGTGAAAATTTTAATCAGTTTTCTTGCCCATGATTTGCGGGTGTGGTTGATGCGGGGTTGAGTGCCAATAATGAGGCGATCGCCTACTTTTAAATGTTGTTCTGCTAACACCGCTGACACTAAATTAATCTTCCCAAAAACAGGTAAATAATAAATCAGCATCCGTGATTTATCTTCCCACAAATCACTTATTTTTTGACCACGCCAAGGATGATTTTCATCAATATATTCTTCTTGAATTGGCCAAGTTTGCTCAAATAATTTGATTTGTCCTATGGCTTTATTTCCTAAAGCTGCAAATGTAAATACTGGTGCAGCCAACCCCACAACACTCATACTTAAATGATCTATAAGAGTGTGATCTAAACGTTCACCTAAATTAGTATTATAAAAACGGTTGATAATGCGAATATTAGGATTTAGTACCCGTGCTTGCATCATCACTGACAAATTTACTGCATCATCAGCAGTAGCAATCACTAAAGTATGTGCCTGGTCAATTCCTGCTGCTTGCAGGGTAGAAGCTGCACAAAATTCACCAATAATTACATCTCCCGTTGCTTCACCAGCTATGGGTCTGCGATGAATACCAACAACTAACGCACCCTGTTGTCTCAACAAACGAAAGATTTTATATCCAGTCCGTCCTAAGCCACAAACAATAATTCGAGGTTTCATGAAATAGCAGCATAATTGTAATAATTCAGGAGTCGTAGGGGCGAAGTAGGGGCGAAGCATTCGGAAAATAACCTGTGATAAAAATTGATAATTTATCGCCCGAATGCTTCGCCCTTACCAAAAAATTGTGAGCAAAATTGATAATTTATCGCCCGAATGCTTCGCCCTTACCAAAAAATTGTGAGCAAAATTGATAATTTATCGCCCGAATGCTGATGCTTCCAGCACGCTTCGCGAACGCCCTTACAGCAGTCAGGAGTAAAATTTTTTGATGTAAATATTTTTCACTGGCTTGTTTACTTCATTTACCTGTAATAATCTGTATGAATCTCTATTTTTGCCTGATTTCTCTAAATAGAACTGTAACTGAACACACGATAGCGAGGAAATTAAACATTAAAAAACATTAAACATTAAACATTCCAGACACAAATGATTGAAATACTCCGTCTAGATAATTAGAAGCCAGTAACAAAGCAGATGAAAAATATATTACAACCTAAAAAACTTGCTGTGATTGTTGCTTCTTTATTAGCAGCAGCAACAGTTTCTTATCCAATTTCAGCGCAAACCACACCCGGTCCAATAGCTGAACCTAATGTTAAACTCAATGTACAACGCACCAGCGGAACTTGTCCGCAAACAGTTGGTTTATGGTGGATAACTCTACCCTATGAAGGAGGTGCAGAACATACAGTAATTGCAGATACTAAAGCTTTTGCAGATTCAGTTAAATTAGTTGCTTCTAATAATAAGCAATTTGTAGAATTTGTTGCACCTTTACGCAGTAACTACGCTTCCTGTGTTGGTCAAACTCGCAATCAAGAATATAAATTCTACACGGCACAATTTAAAAATAAAAAAGCCTATTTTCGGGTAGATTTGCGAAAAATTAACGCTCCTGCTCAGGAAATTACCTACAAAACTATTACGGCCTCTCGTCCTTATGTGCGGTGGGCGATCGCTGATTAGGTACAATATTCTTCCATATCATCACTCATATAATACCCAGATTCCCGACTACTCACATACTCAAATCAGTCGGGTTTCTCTGTAAATGAAGGGTTAAACCCCTCAGACAAAACAATAAATCTTGCATGGTAAAATGATTTACAAGTCAGTTATCAAATCACAAATTAAGTGTTTTAAAAACGACGGAAACCAAACACAAATGCGGATGATGGGTATTACCCCCTAGTGCTTTACTCACATGATTTTAGTTTTTAGCTATAACTTTTATCAAGTGTATGGTTCAAAGTCTCTCTGATCAAGTGTTAGCAATGAACGAGCAAAAATTTCTAAATTTCTAGCTAGAAAAATGCCAAATTGGCAACCACAAGCTAGAGAAGCAAGTTAAATTGAATTAGACAAACGAAAGCAAGACAGTTGCTAAAAAATTAAAAAAATTAGTTTCTGATTCTTGTTACGTTTGTTGGACAATTAAATAAAATGATCGTTTGCTGCAATAGGAATACTCACTGAGTAGAAACGTTATCGTTATATAAATTACCCCCCTAATTTAACGATTAGCGTTATGTGTATATTCCCGAATCGCTTCAGTAGCAAATAGTAGAGTGGGAGAGAATGGCGCTTGGTAATGCCTCCTCCCACTCTCTTTTTTAGGGTATTTTGGTTGGGGATGTATAGCTGTAGACAGAGTAGTTAAGACATCTCCTGTAAGGGTTTAACATTGCTAAGTTTAATTTAAACAGCAACTTTTTCTTCAAGAGGTTTAAAAGTCTTTTTAGTAGCACTGCAAATAGGACAACTCCAATCATCAGGAATTTCTGCAAAAGGTGTACCAGGTGCAATACCCGAATCAAGATCACCAACAACAGGATCATAAATCATGCTGCACTGTCTACAAATCCATTTTTGAGTTGCGGGATCTTCACCTGCGACTCTCGTTACAGCTTGTCCACCATTTAATACTTCTAAAGCTTCAGCGTAGCGATCTGCGTGATAATTTTCAATGAATTTGAGCAACCCAAAACGGTGAGCTGCGGCGCGGAATGTGTTAGCGTGTTCACTAGATTCTTGAGCTTGTTTGAGAAATTCTTCCGCTGCGGGATTATCTCTATCTTTTTGAGCAGCAGCAGCAAAATCAGGATACATGGTAGTGTATTCATAGGTTTCCCCTTCAATTGCCAAAGACAAACAACGAGACATAATTTCCCGTTTTTGTTCATCAGTTAAACTAGCTGCATCTTTGACAACCAGTTCTGGATGTAATAACTCAAAATGTGCAAAAGCGTGTTCAGTTTCTTGATCTGCTGTTTCCTTAAAAAGCTTCGCTAAGTCTGTAAAACCCAGTTTACGTGCCACATTTGCAAAAAACAGGTATTTACGATTTGCCATCGATTCTCCACCGAAAGCTGCTTCTAAGTTTTTTAGTGTCGTAAAATTTGACAAATCCATAATTTTTACTTGCCTGTTAAGTAATATTTCATGGGAAAAACAGACTCTTGAACTAAGGCAGATGAGGCAGCCAAAATATTTTTACAATATTTAAACAAATGTTATAGAACCTGTTTTAGCCCATCTTTAATTACCCTTGTTCTTAGCCGATTCAGGATAATTATAAATTTTAGATTATGAATATTTTATATTTTTTCTGTTAAAGTAGTTTATTGAAAATTATCGTCATCGACGATCAGAATAGAAGAAGTTTTCATAATGAGGTATTTTTTATTTTTTATTTTTTATTTTTTATGTAAAAAACTTTGAATCATGTCCTTGATTTCTTTTAATCTCACAGGTTTGGAGAGATATTCATTCGCTCCTACCTCAAGGCATTTTTCCCGATCTCTAGGCATAGCTAAAGCAGTCAAAGCAATAATGGGAATATCAGCTAAATCTTGATCCGCACGAATCAAACGAGTAGCTTCTAAACCGTCCATTTATGGCATTTGAATATCCATTAATATTAAATCAGGACCATGAATCTTAGCTAAGTCAATGGCTTCCTGTCCGTTTTTCGCCACCAGTAGACGATAACCGCGACTTTCTTAATCAGTAAACCAAAAAGTTTTTATCCGAAGAGCGATCGCTAAGGATAAGGAAGCACTATCTACGTAAGGATTAGTCAAATAAAAGACGTTAAACATAAATAATGCTTATAGTGCTATCAGGGTTATCCAAAGATGAGATAATGAAAGTAGTGTGTCACATATTAATTGAAATTAATTGATTTTTCCATCAGAACATTTGGCGTTAACGGATTCGGAAACCTCATTATGATCAAGACCGCCCTCATAACGGGTATTACAGGTCAAGATGGCTACTATCTGAGCCATTTGCTTCTTAATCAAAATTACCGAGTTTTCGGTTTGGTATCTCCCCATAGACAAACTAACTTGTCAAAATTAGGAAGTTTAGCAGATAACGTAAAAATTTACACTGTTGATTTAAGAGATGCTGCGGGTTTATTAACTGCTGTTGAACAACTACAACCCCAGGAAATTTACAATTTAGCTGCTCCTAGTTTCGTTCCCGACTCTTGGAATGATCCTTTGGGAACTCTTGATCTGATTACAGGTACTGCTACTAGATTATTAGATGCAGTTCGCCAAGTTGGTTTATCCACAAGGTTTTATCAAGCTAGTAGTTCGGAAATGTTTGGTGATGTGACTACTGCTCCCCAAGATGAAGAAACTCACTTTCGTCCCAAAAATCCCTATGCAGCAGCAAAATTACACGCTCATTGGACGATGGTACATCACCGACAACGTTATGGTCTATTTGCCTGTAGTGGTATTTTATATAACCATGAATCCCCTTTGCGTCCGCCTCAGTTTGTCACCCGTAAAGTTTCTTTGGCGGTAGCTAAAATTAAATTGGGTTTAGCTCAAACCTTGGAAATGGGTAATTTGGATGCTCAAAGAGATTGGGGTTTTGCTGGAGATCACGTAAATGCTATGTGGCGAATGTTGCAAGCGAACGAGCCTGAAGAATATGTAATTGGTACAGGTAAACTCCACAGCGTCAGGGAATTAATTGCTACTGCTTTTGATTGTGTAGGACTGGATTGGGAAAAATATGTAATTGTCAATACTAATTTATTACGAGCAGATGAACATTTTCAACTGGTAGCTAATCCCAGTAAAGCCAAAAACAAGCTTGGTTGGGAACCAAAAGTGAGTTTTGAGCAACTTTTGGAAAATATGGTAAAAACAGATTTAGAATATTTAAACAGTTAATAATGTTGCTATTGTAAAGAGACTGGGGAATGGTGACTGGTGACTGGGGAGAAAAATTTGAGATTTTAGATTGGAATTGACAAAAACAATCCCTGCGGGTTCAACAGTTGCTCATGGGGGAAACCCCCAAGACCGCACTGCTTCACCAAAATCCAAAATCCTGTCATTGAATTACCAATTACCAATTACTTGTTCCCACTGATAATTGATAACTAAAATAAGAATAGAGTAGAAAAATTTAAGAAATGAACCTTAATAACTTCCAACAAAATCTTGATAAACTGCGTCCTTGGCTGACTATATTAGCAGTAGCCTGGTTATTAGCATCCTTAGGCTTAGGCTGGTTAGTGAATTCCTTACTAATTATTTTTGGACTGTTATTAATAATACCAATTGTCGCCTTCTTTGGATTTCGCTGGTGGCTACAAAGAAACTTAGTTACTGACAAATGTCCGGTTTGTGGATGTGAAATAACAAGTTTAAATAATAGCCAATTGCAATGTCCAAATTGCGGAGAACAGCTATTAGTAAAAAATAGTCAATTTAGCCGCTTTGCACCAGAAGGTACAATTGATGTAACAGCAATTGAAGTTCCTGCCAAATCACTGGAAGAATGAACTAAGATGAAATAGGAGTCAGGAGTCAAGAGTCAGGAGTCAGGAGTCAGGAGTCAGGAGTCAAGAGGAAATTTGAAAATTGTTTTTCATCTCTCGAACTCAACAAAAGTGCAAGGTTTTTGAGGCTGTAGACGCTATATCTTTACACTTATTTTCCTGTTTATCAGCCTCAACCTTTTGATTTATCTGGGTTTTGCATTTTTTCAGCAAGCCCTAAATAATAATGTTGCCATGATTACTATATCAAAGGGTAATTGTTATACCATTTACGGATGCGTTCTGGTGAAACACCGAATAAATAAGCAAGAACGATAATTTGATTAAGTAGGGTAGTCTTAAAAATTCCCTTTTTTAACCATCTCCGGGGTGATGTAATTACAGGAACGTCAATTATTTTAACTTTACTTATACGTTTTAAACAGGTAATCAGTTCAAAATCTTCCATAATAGGTATTTGGGGAAAATTACCAACTTCTGCAAATGCGATTTTAGTTAAAAAAATAGCTTGATCACCATAGGGTAATTGATAAAAATGCGATCGCAACTTTACACCCCACTCTACCAAACGCAAACCCCAATGAGGTGCATCTATTCGCAAAGCAAAAGCACCAGCTATAATTCCAGGTTGTTGTAATGCGGTACGAATCATGGTATCAAAACCTTGAGGTAAACGAGTATCAGCATGAAGAAACAGGAGAATTTCACCACTAGCGATCGCAGCACCTGTATTCATTTGTATAGCACGACCAGGAGCAGAAGAAATTACAGTTGCACCTAAAAATTGAGCAATAGTAGGTGTAGCATCATTTGAACCACCATCAACAACAATGACTTCCACATTTGTACTTGATTGAGTGCTGGTAATTGCTGCTTTAATATTATTGGCTTCATTGAGAGTAGGTATAATAATTGAAATGCGTTGAGTTTTAATATCTTGATGCACCATATCAAATACCAGATGAACCACGTTAAAAATTAAAATTGAAAATTTTTGTAAAACATTAAGTTTAACACTGATACAACAGATTGCAGATTAATCTGGTACAGAATATAACTTTAAACTTAGACAGAAAGAGAGTTTTACTCCTGACTCCTGCTGTATATGCAAATTTAATGAACCATGCTGCTATTCCTTCAAGTTATTGTGTGCATTGCTTTAGTCATTGCTGTGGGAACATGGCTTTCCCAAAGTGCTGATATTTTGGCAGAAAAAACCGGACTGGGGCGGACTTGGGTAGGTACAATTTTATTAGCGGGTGTGACATCGTTACCAGAATTTGTTAAAGACAATGATACTGTAAGGGAATTTGCATCATCAGTAGATTTGCTAGGATCAGATATGGAATGGCTGGTAAATTCGGGATTGTTTGATGCTATTCAAGGTGGATCTCTGAAATTGGAGGAATATTCTAAGGATTTCGACAACCCAGATATTAAAGAAGCCCTAAATAGTTATGGTTGCCGGATATTATTTAAGTTTGACACTGGTGTGAACTACGTTAAAAGTCAAATTGGCATTGTCTAAATTACAGTAAGCTATTTTAGTGCGTTTCTCCAAAATCTAGAATGGCTACTGTTAACGACAACTACCTGAAACTAAAAGCCGGTTATTTATTCCCCGAAATTGCAAGACGGGTAAATGCTTTCGCCCAAGCTAACCCCGATGCGAAAATCATCCGTTTGGGTATTGGTGATGTTACCGAACCCTTGCCAGAAGCTTGCCGGACTGCAATGATTAAGGCAGTGGAAGATATGGGCGATCGCTCTTCTTTCAAAGGTTACGGACCAGAACAAGGTTATGCTTGGTTACGGGAAAAAATCGCTGCTCAAGATTTCCAAGCTAGAGGCGCGAATGTAGAAGCTGATGAAATCTTCATCTCTGACGGTTCTAAATGCGATACGGGCAACATTTTAGAGATTTTTGGCAAAAATAACAAAATTGCTGTTACTGACCCTGTATACCCCGTTTACGTAGATACTAACGTGATGGCGGGTAACACTGGAGAAGCTAACGAAAAAGGCGAATATGCAGGTTTAGTTTATCTCCCAGTCACCGCAGAAAACAACTTTACCGCAGAAATACCCAAGGAAAAAGTAGATTTAATTTATCTGTGCTTTCCCAACAACCCCACCGGTGCGATCGCAACCAAAGAACATTTACAAGAGTGGGTAAACTACGCAAAAGCTAACGGATCAATTATTTTCTTTGACGCTGCTTACGAAGCATTTATCACCGATCCTAGCCTTCCCCATTCTATCTATGAAATTGAAGGTGCTAGAGATTGTGCCATTGAATTTCGTTCTTTCTCCAAAAATGCAGGTTTTACTGGTACACGATGCGCGTTAACCGTCGTTCCCAAAACCTTAAAAGCTAAAGCTGCTGATGGTTCTGATGTAGAATTGTGGAAATTATGGAACCGTCGTCAGTCTACCAAATTTAATGGTGTTTCCTACATTGTACAGCGTGGTGCAGAAGCGGTTTATTCTGAGGAAGGACAAGCACAAACCAAAGCTTTGGTAAGTTTCTACTTAGAAAATGCCAAAATTATCCGTGAACAACTCACCAACGCAGGTTTATCGGTTTATGGTGGAGTCAATGCACCTTATGTTTGGGTGAAAACACCTCATGGTTTAACCAGTTGGGAATTTTTCGATAAGTTGCTACAAACTGTGAATGTTGTGGGAACTCCGGGTTCTGGTTTTGGTGCTGCGGGTGAAGGTTATTTCCGTATTTCCGCGTTTAACAGTCGGGAAAATGTGGAAGAAGCAATGAAGCGGATCACGGAGAAGTTTAAGGTTTAGTAGCTTGTAAATACCTTTAAAATCTCATGGTGGGCATTGCCCACCTGAATATTTGGTAGACTTGAGTTATGAGTATATTAGTTGAGAGGTGAACTTATATGAAATTGATCATCAAAAATTTAGGACCCATTAAAAATAATACTCAAGCCATTGATTTATCTAAGGATTTTTTTGTATTTGTTGGCAGAAATAATAGTGGTAAAAGTTATGTTGCTCAGTTATTGTGGGCGATTTTTAATCAAGATATAATTAATAAATTTGCATTGGAAAATTTAGAGATTATTGATAATGAAATAGTTGAAAATGTTAATAAGGTTGAAGTTACTCCTGAACTAATAGGAAAAATATTAAGTAGATACAGCAACTTTTTACAAGAAGAGACAAAAAAAGAAATATTCAATACTGGAAAAGAAGCAACAATTTTTAATAAAATTGCCATTAATTTTGATTATAAAATATCTGAATTAAAAGATGAGAAAATTGAAGCTACTGTCTATATAAAAAAAGATGAGGAAGAAAATTCATTAGAGTACATAGAAATCAAAAAAG
Source organism: Sphaerospermopsis sp. LEGE 00249 (assembly GCF_014299995.1). NCBI lineage: Bacteria > Bacillati > Cyanobacteriota > Cyanophyceae > Nostocales > Aphanizomenonaceae > Sphaerospermopsis > Sphaerospermopsis sp. LEGE 00249. Next base: position 43,258 of record NZ_JACJUZ010000014.1, read on the forward strand.
ATCAAGGTGATTTGATATACTCTTTTGAAGAAAAGTACTTACCAGAGAGTTTTCAGGAAATCTTTCCTAAGAGATTTTTGGACAGAAATTTACTCAACCAAAAAAAGTCTATTCTCATTGACATAATAATTAAAACTATGCTAAAACACAAGCATGAGACTTTTTTCTTACCTGCAAGCAGAATTTTCTTTCCTAACTTCTATCTTTATATTATTGACTTTGAAAGAAAAAAACGTGAACAAGATATCAAAAAACTTGTAGATTTATTAGAACGCCCTCGATCTCGTACTAAAGAGAAGATTAAATTAGCTGAATTAGAAGAATTAGATGTTTTTCAAAGACCATATACAAAACCTATTAATCAAGTCATTCAAAAACTGTTAGAAATGTATGATGCAAATATTGAGGATCATTAGTGATAATAAATCTGGTACATTAATTTGTCAGATAATTCTGAGAGATCAAGATCAAATTAAAATTAAGTGTTTTTGTCACCCAGATATTGACAGTAAAACAGAAATTAGAATAAATTTAAAAGGTTTGTTATAATACATACTTAATGGATAGTATTAAATTCCTATTACCTCCTTTATATGAGTGTAGCTATTCCCGTTTTTAAACCCGTTAGTAAAATGCAGCTAACACCCGGTAGTAAAGTTACCATTCCCGATGTTAGCTGGGATGAATTTGAGGCGATTTTAAAAGAATTAGGAGAAAAAAGAAATTCCAGAATTGCGTATATTCAAGGTAATTTAGAAATTATGCTGCCTCTTCCTGAACATGAAATTCCCAAAGATTTAATTTCTGATATCGTCAAAATATTACTGAAAGCAAAAGGAATTAAATATCAACCTTTTGGTTCAACAACCTTTAAAAAAATAGGTATAGCAGGGGTAGAACCAGATGCTTGTTTTTATATTCAAAATTATCAACAAATGATAGGTAAACGGCGTTTACAACCAGATGATCCACCACCAGATTTAGCAATAGAAACTGATGTGACATCAAAAACAACTCTGGATGCTTATCAGGCTATTGGAGTTCCTGAATTATGGATTTTTGATAGTGGTAAGTTGTCTATTTATTTATTGCAAGATGGGAAATATATCAAGTCTGAAAAAAGTCCCTATTTGGGAGATTTAGATATTACTGAGATTATACCTGATACTGTTGAGCGCAGTTGGCAGGTAGGAAGTTTTCAGGCTTTGGAAGAATTTACAGTGACGTTATATTCTATCGTTGAGTAGAGTGTTAATATTTTTTAAGTTATGGCTGGACATAGTAAATGGGCAAATATCAAGCGTCAAAAAGCGGTAGTAGATGCGAAAAGGGGAAGTATCTTTACCCAACTATCGCGGGCGATAATAGTTGCTGCTAGGAGTGGGATACCAGATCCAGCGGGAAATTTTCAGTTGCGGACAGCGATTGATAAAGCGAAAGCTGCGGGTATTCCTAATGATAACATTGAAAGAGCGATCGCTAAAGGTGCAGGTACTTTTGCAGGTGATAACACCAATTTAGAAGAAATTCGCTATGAAGGATATGGTCCTGGTGGTGTAGCAATTTTAATTGAAGCTTTAACAGATAATCGTAATCGTACCGCTGCTGATATTCGAGTTGCTTTTAGTAAAAATGGCGGAAATTTGGGGGAAACTGGTTGTGTGAGTTGGATGTTTTACCAAAAAGGTGTGTGTGTTGTTGAAGATGTGGTTGATGAAGAAAAACTTTTGGAAGCATCTTTAGAAGCTGATGCTGAATCTTACGAAATGATTGAAGATAACACGGCTGAAGTTGTTACTAAAGTGGTAAATTTAGAGAAACTAAGTCAAACATTGAAAGCCAAAAACTTTAATGTTAGAGATGTAGAATTACGTTGGATTCCGGGAAATCAAGTTGAAGTCACAGATGCTGATCAAGCTAAATCGCTGCTCAAATTAATTGATACTTTGGAAGGTTTAGATGATGTGCAAAATGTCACCGCTAATTTTGAAATGTCTGAGAATTTAATGGCTTTGAGTATGGCTTAATAGGTGATAGGGTACTGGGGAAAAAAATTTAGACTTTAGATTTTAGATTTTAGATTTTAGATTGGAGTTAACAAAAACAATCCAAAATCCAAAATCCAAAATCCAAAATCCAAAATCCAAAATCCAAAATCCAAAATAAATAACTCCTGACTCCTTGATATCCTAATAACTGATTACCGATTACTGAATTAACTGTCACCTGTCACCTGTATATCTTGAGAAATACTACTAGCTAAAATCCCCAGAATTTTATTTACATCTTTGAGATAATATTCACTCAAATCAATGCTTAATATTTGTTTTTCTAATTTGAGAAATTGCCAAATACTACCAGTTGTTACCGCACCATAAATGGTTTGAATGTCGCTGTGAGATTGTTGATTAAAAATTTGCGCTGCTACCATTTCCGCTGCACATTGACCTAAACCAGCATTAATATTTTCTTTTTTTGCTTCTACAATTATGATAACTGGGGCAGTAATAATCAGGATTTCTGGAGATTTAGTAATAATAAAATCGCAAGTACCATTTAATCCTTTACTATCATCAACTGTAAAATCTACCCCAGAAAATAAACTCACTTGCTCTTGTAATTGTCGCCTTAAATCTACTAAAATAGGAGAAATAATTAGTTCAGAACGAGCTTTTTCACTATTACTTCCTACAGCAATTGGCAGGTTATAATTCAGAATTTCTGTCAGTAAATTACTAGCTGCTAATTCGGGAACAGCAGCAAAAATATCGCGTTTTTCTAAAGTAGTTAATTCAAATTCTTGTTTGGCTTTAGCTAAACTAAACTCGCTGTAAGACATAGACTCATTTTGCGGGTAATTTTTCTACTCAACTTGCTCTATTCAGAGACTTGCGTAAAAATAATAGATAAAACACCTTCATCTATCTTTACATCTATCTTCACAATGTCACTCACTCAGCTTACTCAAACTTTCACTCCCCCCCACACAACGACAGACAAACCAGGATATGATTATGATTTGGTGATAGTCGGTGGTGGTATAGTTGGTTTAACTTTGGCTGCTGCTTTAAAGAACTCTGGTTTAAGTATACTGCTAATCGAAGCTAGGGTGACATCAGCCGCAGTAGCCAAAGGTCAAGCTTATGCTGTACATATGTTATCAGCCCGCATTTTTCAAGGAATTGGCATTTGGGATAAAATTCTACCTAATATTGCTAAATATAGACAGGTATTTTTATCTGATGCTGACTATCCCGATGTGGTGAAATTTCAAACTGCTGATATAGACACACAAACACCAGAATTAGGTTATGTAGCAGAACATTTTGCCCTGTTAGAACCTTTACAAGAATTGGTAAAAAATTGTGCAAATGTAACTTATTTGTGTCCAGCAGAAGTTGTCACCACACAAAATGAAAAAGATATAGTGAATGTGAATATTAAAGTTGACGGTGAACAGCAACAAATTAAAACTAAATTGTTAGTAGCTGCTGATGGTTCACGTTCCAAAATTCGAGAAGCTGCGGGAATTAAAACTAAAGGTTGGAAATATTGGCAATCTTGTATTGTCGCTTTTGTCAGACCAGAAAAATCTCATAACTATACAGCTTATGAGAAATTTTGGCAAAGTGGACCTTTTGCAATTTTACCTTTACCTGGTAACAGATGTCGCATTGTTTGGACAGCACCCCATGAAGAAGCAAAAGCTTTGTGTGCGTTAAGTGATGAGGAATTTTTAGCTGAACTAACTCAGCGGTATGGTAGTCAGATGGGTAAATTAGAATTATTAGGCGATCGCTTTATTTTTCAGGTACAATTAATGCAGAGCGATCGCTATGTTCTCCCCCGTTTAGCTTTAGTTGGTGATGCTGCACACAACTGTCATCCCGTCGGTGGACAAGGTTTAAATTTAGGTATTCGTGACGCTGCTGCTTTAGCTGAAGTTATCCAAACAGCACACCAAAACGGTGCAGATATTGGTAAAATTGAAATTCTCAAACAATATGAACGGTGGCGAAAAAAAGAGAATTTGGCAATTTTAGGTTTTACCGATTTGTTAGATCGGGTATTTTCTAATAACATCTTACCTGTGGTAGTTATTCGTCGTTTAGGTTTATGGTTGATGCAGCGAGTCCCAATGTTGAAAATCTTTGCACTTAAATTAATGATCGGTTTAAAAGGTAGAACTCCCGAATTAGGGAAAATGTAAGAAAATGTAAAATGATTTATAATTGGGAAATAAGGTGACAGGAGAAAAATCAATTCTTTCTCCTGACTCCTGTACGGGCGAAGCATTCGGAAAATAGCCTTTTCATAAAATTGATAGTTTGTCGCCCGAATGCTTCGCCCCTACGACTGCTGACTCCTGACTCCTGTTATATGTCACTGCAACAAATTAAAGAACAGGCTTATAAACTTTCGGTAAGCGATCGCCTAGATTTAATTACCGCCTTAATTCAATCTTTGCAAATTTTACCCCAGAGTGAAGAATGGAAATATTTAGTATCACGTCCTCACCCTTGGAAGCAACAACTTTATATTAAAGGTAGAAAGTTACTAGCTGCAACCGTTTGGCAGGATATGATCAGTAATGAAATGTCTCCAGAGGAAGCAGCAGAAAATTGGGATTTACCTCTAGCGGCAATTTCTGAAGTCATCAGTTATTGTCAGAGTCATCAAGAATTAATAAAATTAGAAGCTGATGAAGAAAAATATCGTCTAGAAGTAAAAGGAGTCTCCTTTGAGTCTTAAATTACTACTAGAACACCGATTCATTAATCGTAAGGGCGTATAGCATTCGGACAGAATATGAACTGGTTTCAGCAATAGGTTATCACCCGAATGCTTCGCCTGCTAATATCCAAATAGCAAACTTTACACTGGCCAATCAGTTTGTTATTCTCAATCAATGGAATTACTAAATTTAGATATGAACTTTAAAATCATACCTTACACCCTGGCAGCATCTATTTTCTTGAGTGGTTCTCTAATTAGTCAACCTACATTAGCCAATCAACCACAAACAACAGTAAAATCTATATGGCAAGTCTTTTCTTCCCAAGAAGGAGGATTTAGTATTTTATTTCCTGGTTCACCCACAGTGACAAAACAAAAAATCAAAAATAAAACTGGCGAAGTTGAAGTGAATTTATTTATCGTTGAACGCCCCCAGGAAGATGTAAAATACACAGTTGCTTATATTGACTATCCAGAAGAATACATTGAACTATTAAAACGTAATAATCAGGTTGAAGCAGCGATAGATACTGGCAAGAAAACAGCTTTAGAAAATGCCAAAGGAACTTTAATTAGTGAAGAACAAATGAGTTTAGAAGGTCATTTTGGCAAAGAAGTTAACTATACTAAACCAGGGGATAAAATTGTTAAACAAAGAATCTTTTTAGTTGATAGAAGATTATATCAAGTCAGTGCAGAAACCACTACAAAAATGCAAAAATTTCTAACTAAAAGTATTAGTGGTTTTTGTGATTCTTTCAAGTTGTTACCAAAATAAGGTTTACTGAAAAGATATTTTAACCCCTCCCTAACCCTCCCCTTGTCAATGGGAGGGAATTGGATTTTCTGGTTTTCCCTCTTGATCAGAGGGCATTAAGGGAGGTAAAAATTTGATATTTAAACTTACTTGGAAGGAATTTTCAGTGTACCTGTATCATATATGCCTTTAGCATCAGATGGAATTTCCAAGGGAATCACTGCTGGAGGGTCAGTAAATAAGCGTATTTCATAGCGTCCTGGTTTTAATCCCGAAGTAGCAAACTTACCTGATCGATTAGTAAAGATAGTAACTGGTTGCCAATTACGATCGCCCACAGCAACAATTTGTCCTGATCCTAAAGAAATAGGTTCACCATTAGCATTTAATAACTGTCCTCGCAAGAAAACAGTAGCGTCTGTTCCCACTTGCACTAATGTACCACTGTTATAACTTGGCAAAACTTTGATGACGCGATCGCCTACATCTATTCCTATAGGTAAATTAACTGTATCAATTATGAGATTAGAAATATTATAAGGACTTAAATTTGGCACTACACCAAATCCTAAATTATCAATGCGGGTGGTATAACCACCGGAAATAGCTTACCATCTCCTGAAAGTCTTTAGAAAAGGTAGAAGTCAATTAAGTTGCAATTTTTTAACAATTGCATACATAATATCACCTACCCCCCCCGCAAGATAGTATAAATACTGTTTTTTGTTTAAAATTTGAGTATTTTATTTTACAAGTTATTACATTCATCAAGATGCTGAAAATACTTGATCGGAAATCACCGTAATACCCCATCCCTCTACAACCTGAGTTCGACGTAAGAGAATAAACCGCGATTGTAATTGGTAACAATTCAAACCAAAACAGCCTTTGTCAATATTCATGAATTACCCTTAGGCAAAAATCAGGTTTTTAGTCATATCTTGTCTAACTGCTACAACATTTCCAGCCAATAGTGTTAAAGTGGCAAAAAACTGACTTGATTTTTCTTCATTTTTCTTTTCTAGAGCCTAGACTAAAAGCGGGTATCCATGCTGAAAAAACTACAAAACAAGCAAATTTATTTGATTGCTGGTGCTGGACTATGTGCCTTTTTAGTCGGGGGTATGTTATCAGCCCCGGAAGCTGGAAAAACCTTGAGTAAATGGTTCAACTTGAGTCAGAGTCAGCCTGAAAAATTATCTGAGGCTAATAAATCCCAGTCGGTTGTCTTTCGTTTGGTATCACAATCTTTACCGGAACGGGCGGCGAAACTTGCGGAAATTGCGGAGAATGGCAGTTCACCAGATCGGGAAAGGGCGCGTTATCTGTTAGCAAGTGATTATATAGAAACTAATCAAGGTAAAAAAGCTTTGAGTTTGTTAGAAGGTCTAGAGAAAGAGTATCCTGTTTTGGCACCGTATATTTTACTGAAACAAGCCCAGGCGCAGGATATTCTAGGTGAAAAAGCCCAAGCTTCCGATCTGCGGCAAAAAGTGTTAAAAGATTATCCTCAAGATGCAGCAGTAGTTAAAGCTATATATTTGATTGGGTTGCCAAAGCTACATGAACAGGCGATCGCTCAATTTCCTTCCCATCCCCTCACCTGGGAAATCATCCGCAAACGCCTACGAGAAAACCCCAATCAACCCAAGTTAAAATTAATCTTAGCTAAATATGCAGCCGATGAACCAGGAATTACTGGTATTTTAGATCAGTTGGCTAAACAACCCCAACTCACAACCGCAGATTGGGATCTCATCGCTTCTGTATATTGGGATAATAACGAATTTGCTAAGGCTGCCAGTGCTTATACAAAAGCACCGAAAACAGCTAAAAATCTTTATCGCAGGGCGCGAGGATTACAAATAGATAAAAAACGAGATCAAGCAATTGCTATTTATAAACAGCAGATCCAAGAATTTCCCGATGATGAAGAAACGGGAACAGCTTTATTAAGATTAGCAGAAATCACCCCTGGTAAAGCTGCCATATCTTATCTTGACCAAATTATTAATAAGTTTCCCAAACAAGCACCCCAAGCACTGGAACAAAAAGCTAAACTGCTAGAGTCGCTTAAAGATAATCAGGCAGCTACAGAAACCTGGAAATTATTGTTAGGTAGATATAGCAACTCTGAAGAAGCAGCAGAATATCGCTGGAAAAATGCCCTCAATAAAGCCAAAAATAGAGATTACGTAAGTGCATGGCAGTGGGCGCAACCAATCGCTACAGAGAATCCCAGGAGTATTTTAGCTCCCAGAGCCAGTTTTTGGGTAGGAAAATGGGCAACTCTACTAGGTAAACAGGAAGATGCACGTAAAGCCTATGAGTATGTATTGAGTCAATTTCCCCAATCTTATTATGCTTGGCGGGCTGCTAGTATTTTAGCTTTAGATGTAGGTGATTTTAGTAACTTGCGTTTAATGAACCCAGAAATTATCCCCCCCCAACGTCCTGTACCTCCGGCGGGTTCTGATGCGTTTAAAGAATTGTATTTGTTAGGACAGGATCGAGATGCTTGGTATGAGTGGGAAACAGCATTTAAAAATAACAGTCAGCCTACCGTTGCGGAAGAATTTACGGAAGGGTTGATGCGGTTAGCAAAAGGTGAAAATCTGATTGGTATTGCTAAGATATCTAAATTAGAAGATCGGGAAACACCAGAGGAACAAGCGGAATTTGCAGCTTTAAGTCAAAAAATCACTTATTGGCAAGCCCGTTATCCGTTTCCTTATTTCCAAGAAATACAAAAATGGTCTTTATCACGTCAACTTAATCCACTGCTAGTTACAGCATTGATGCGCCAAGAGTCAATGTTTCAACCAAAAATTAAATCAGTGGTTGGTGCGACGGGTTTAATGCAGGTAATGCCGAGTACCGCAGCATGGATAGCCCCACAAATTGGTATGGATATCAAAAACCTCAATTTGGAAAACCCCAATGATAATATTATGTTGGGTACATGGTATTTGGATCATACCCATCAACAATATGGTAATAATTCCATGTTGGCGATCGCCAGTTACAACGCAGGACCGGGTAACGTAGCCAAATGGTTACAAACCATCCCTAAACAAGATCCAGATGAATTTGTAGAAGAAATACCTTTTGGTGAAACTAGAAATTACGTCCGCTTGGTATTTGGTAACTATTGGAATTATCTGCGTTTGTATAATCCGTCAATTTCCGCTTTAGTAGCTAAATACTCAGAACAACAACCTAAATTACCGCAGCAGTAATGGTGATGGGTGATAAGACCAAAACGTAAGTACAGGCGAAGTAGGTGCGAAGTAGGGGCGAAGCATTCGGAAAATAGCCTGGTCAGAAAATTGATAATTTGTTGCCCGAATGCTTCGCCCTTACAGGAAAATAGCCTGGTCAGAAAATTGATAATTTGTTGCCCGAATGCTTCGCCCTTACAGGAAAATAGCCTGGGATAAAAATTGATAATGGTCGCCCGAATGCTCCTCTCCATCTCCCAAAACTAAGAAAACCTCTGTTGCTAGTCGCGCTGGAAGATAAAATAGTTAAGGAATGTTGCCTAGAAACTGACTCATGACATCATCACCAGACATAGATACTATTAATTCTCCCAATGTTGACAAAGAAGGATACAGTAACTCAGTAGTTGATCCCTTAGATGAGTTACCAGATGAAGTAGAAATGTCGTTTTTCGATCATCTGGAAGAATTGCGATCGCGCATTTTTTATTCTTTAATAGCTGTAGCTGTATGTGTGGTTGGTTGCTTTGTCGTTGTTAAACCACTTGTACAAATACTGGAAGTTCCTGCAAACGGTATCAAATTTCTCCAACTAGCACCAGGAGAATATTTCTTTGTTTCCTTAAAAGTTGCGGGTTACAGTGGTTTAGTGCTGGCTACTCCTTTTATACTTTACCAAATTGTGCAATTTGTATTACCCGGTTTGACTCGTCGTGAACGTCGTTTATTAGCACCGATAGTTTTTGGTTCGAGTATTTTATTTTTGGGTGGGTTAGTATTTGCCTATTTTCTACTTATTCCCGCAGCATTAAACTTTTTTGTTAGCTACGGTGCTGATGTGGTAGAACAACTATGGTCAATTGAAAAATATTTTGAATTTGTATTATTGTTGTTATTCAGCACTGGTTTAGCTTTTCAAGTTCCCGTGATTCAATTATTGTTAAGTAATTTAGGTATTGTTTCTTCAAATCAAATGTTAGCCGGTTGGCGGTTTGTGATTATGGTTGCAGTGGTTTTAGGTGCGGTGTTAACACCTTCTACTGATCCTTTAACTCAAAGTTTATTAGCAGGTGCGGTTTTAGGGTTGTATTTTGGTGGTATTGGGTTGGTTAAATTAACGGGTAAGTAATAGGAAATGGGGAATGGGTAATAATTTATTGATCGCAGATCAAACTCATCCCTCAACTAGGTTTATCAGATTCAAATGGATTCCACAATCTTAGTTGAGTTACCCAACGAAAATCATCTGTATTTCTTGTTATTAAAATTAACGGCGTTGCTGATTTTTGGGATGAAAAACAATTTTGCATATACTTAAAACCCTTGTAGAGACGTTCCATGGAACGTTTCTACACCCAAAAAACATCCCGCATTTATGCAACGCCAAATTAACCCATACACTAAAGCAGTGCTGGCAATAATAGCATCACCTAAAGTCATTTTTTTCTGTTGTCGCAAAATGACTGCTTGGTTTAAAACATCTTGAGAGATGGGTAAAACTTCAGCAATTTGAAAAAACTCCTCAAAATACTGAATTTGCTCTTTGGTAAGCTGATGATAGCCTAAAACTTCCAAATAACTAAGTGCTGATACCGCAGGTGCATATTCAGCAATTAATTCTCTCAATTTATTGTGTTCTGCTTGAGCAGAGTAGATGATAATATTACTATCTAGCAGCACGTTTTATCTTCCTGGAAGTGAACGATCTTGACGGGTTTCTTGCTGCCATAGAATTGGGTCAATATCAGTCATAGTTTGACTCATAGCTAGTTTTTCTAATATTTCAGCCATTCTCTGTCCCCGTGCTTTTTTATCTATAACTTGTTCATTTTCTAGCAATGTAACATGAACTGGGGTTAGTTTTTCTCCCAATGCAGGTACATCATCAATCCACTCTAAACGACTTCCTTTTAACCAAGCTCTGAATGTTTTTAGCATAATTTCATCTTTACTCTATATGTATTATTACTTCTGTAAGTCATTACTAGCAATATTCTATATCAATGTTAAAATAAAAAATATCACTTGAACATATAAAAAACTATGTCTGGCAATACTTCAATTATCAGCGTTTCTCCTGAAGTTATGAGTGGTACTCCAGTTTTTACCGGAACAAGAGTTCCTATCCAAACACTTTTAGATTATTTAAAAGCAGGAGATTCAATAGATGATTTTTTAGATGGTTTTCCTACGGTTAGTAGAGAGCAAGTTATTACATTTTTGGAGGAAGTAGAAAAAGCAATGATTAGTAAGGTAGCATAAGATGAAATTGATTTTAGATGAATGTATTGATCGCAGATTAACCCAAGAATTTATAGGTTATGAAATCAAAACTGTTCCCCAGATGGGATGGGCAGGAACTAAAAATGGTAAATTACTGGCTTTAATAGAAAAAGAATTTGATGTTTTTATTACGGTTGATAGAAATTTATCTTTTCAGCAAAATTTATCTCAGTTCAATATTGCTGTAGTTGTTTTGCCAGCAAAGTCTAATAGATTAATGGATCTTAAACCTTTAGTTCCAAAGATTTTAGATATTTTATCTACAGTGATAAAAGGTCAATCTGTGGTTATTAGTCTTGAATGATAAGGTGTAGAGAAGTTTACTCAAGGTATCGCACTCTCTACTCTACATCCATAAAATGCGTTAGCGAAGCTTACCGAAGGTATCGCACTTCACCCTATATCTATAAAATGCGATCACTCTTTGCTCTACATCAGATAATGCGATTAATGCGATCGCTCTTAACTATGCTTGTTAAACACTCTCATTCCAATACTCTAAACCAGTAACAATCACATCTTCTAACCATTGCTTAAAACGTTCTTTCAGATTTATCTCATCATCAGCATAAGAAAACTGAAATAGAGAATCTGTTAATGCTTGAATATCACTAATATTACTAATATTTTTTTCACCCTCTTCTGTATTATCTCTGTGATATGCACAAGCAGAACAAGCAAGTAAGCCAAGATATTCATGTCCAACAACATGAAAAGAAAGTAAAATTGTTGTTGTTGATTCTACATTTATGACCAATTGTATCCAACTGTGATAGGGACGAAGATTAGCAAAGTATCCTAATTGTTTAGCTGTTTCTACCACTTGGAAGCGATGATAATATGATTTAGGATCACGTGCAGGTGCAGCGCGTGTAAAAATCTGAGCATCACTCACTAGATTTTGAAGTGATAACTTAATTTCAGTAGCGATATCTTGTAAGCGAACAGATGCAATTTCAAACAGATTTGCAGCAAATCCCTCAACTTTTTGACAGCGATCCGAAATAGTAACAGATTGGCTTTGCTTAATTTTCTCAGTGATAGATGAAATCACAGCTTGAACGCGGCGTGTTTCTGACAAAACTTGTTCAGATAAACGAAGACTACGAAGAAATGCCTGTTTTTGACTATTAGAAAATAAGTTAATCAAAGGTAATAAATTTCTTTGATCTGCTTGTTCTGAAGCTTCAATATAAACTGCTCTATCGTCACGAGTGAGAACTAAAGGAAACAATCCAGCTTGTATGAAAACTAAACTAGCAAGACATCGAGCTACTCTACCATTACCATCTTGAAATGGATGAATTTGTGTAAACCGATGATGTAACCATGCTGCTTCAACTTCTGGAGGAATGTTTTGTTTTCTATGTTCATGATGCCATTGAATCAAATTATCCATTTCTGATGCAACTTGTTCAGGAGGACAATATTCATGTATTATTCCATTAGGTCTTTCAGGGTTATTAGGTTGTCGTTTCCAATCACCCCGGATGAGAGAAACACGAATAATTTGCCCTGAAGATGTTTTAGCTTCTGTACTATCTTGATTTTGAGTTAGCAGTTGATGTAATTCTTTGATATAAAAATTAGATAAGGTTCTCTGTCCACCGACAAAATCAAATAGTCCTTCAATAGCTGCTTCTTGATCTTGGATCAGAGATACAACTTGTTTGATAGGGGGATTTGTAGGATTATGAGGAATAAGAGCTTCATTAATTCCTTTTTCAATTAGTATCCGAGTAATTCCTTGATCAAGGGTATATAATCTTTCAATAATTCCAGTTTCAATAGCAATTTCTCGACACAACCTTTCCCTAAAGATTTTAAATTCTCCAGAGGAACGTAGACGTTCTGCTTGTTCATTCCAAAATGTTACTAAAGATGATAACTCAGCACTTGCTAAGTTTTGCCAATTTGCTGGTAGGTTTTCTATTGGTTGCCACTGCATGAATCATCTCCAAAAACTGGATTAATAGTTTAATATGATATTGCTCTTAACTCTACATCATAAATGCGTTAGCGATCGCGTAGCTTCTCGTAGAGATAGCGCACCGAAGGTATTGCTCTCACTCTACATCGGAAATGCAATATTACCCAATAATTAAAACTGTGAATTTAACCATTCTAAAAAATCTCCCGTCTTGACAAAATATCTTTCTATACTTGCTTCCTGCAATATTTCTTTAATCTCTGGTTTACCAAAGTCTGTATGATTTCCACTCAAAAAAACTTTTTTCTCATTTGTAGATGTTTGAGAATGATCAAGAATACAGTGTAAAATTAAATTGTCTGTAGGATCATTAATAAGTATATTTTCCATACTTTTCCTGAGAATATCTGGTTTTAATTGTATTAAGTCTACAGTTTTAGTAGCCCATTCTAAAACATCAAAAAGACGAGTATTAATCTCATTTATTCTCTCATTATTCTTAATAATTGCTTGTCGTAGATATAATTTGATGTCTCCAGAGTATGTTGAGTTTCTATCTCCTTTTAGTCTACTAACTTCATCATCTAAGTTATTTTTAAAACGATTGCTTCTGTTTCTTTCACTTTCTAGTACAGAAAGAGATTCCATACAACAAATTGCAGGAGTTACTATTTTAATTTTTGTTGTTACTTCAGGATATTGGGAATTTAGTAAATTCTCAGTTTCTTGATCTTGTTTTTTTGCAAAGTCAATAAAAAAATCAGTTTCTATGTAAAGCGTAATCATTAAATTTACTCGCCTTTATTGTGCAGCATCAGCAATTTTATCTACAAAACCTATCTGGGTTAATTCTTGTGATTTTGGGGGATTATCTGTTTTCCAATTCTCAGCTAAATCTCTTAACCATCCTTCAACTAATGTTTCTAAATAATATTCAAAAATCCTCTTTTTATGACTAAATTCTGGATCATATTCAGACAAAACTTCATGAGTTGGGAAGGTGTAGACATCTTCTAACTTTTCTCCATCCCATTGAAAAAATTTAATTTCTTCACGGGTAGCTGTCATTGCATAAGGAATTATCACTCTATTATGTTCTTGTTCAAATTTGAGGATATTTTCGATTTTGGCAGTAATATCTTCTACAATATCTCTAGCTCTAACTTTTGATACTAAAATTTTATTTCCGTTTTTATCCCAAGCTGTAATATCTGATAGTTCTATTGTTGTGTCGTTCAGTTTTGTAGTGTCCATTTTTTTTAATCCTTGTGACATTGAAGGTTATAATATTTTGATTATAAATGATGAGCGATCATAACTCTACATCAAAAATGCGTTAGCGTTCGCAGAGCGTCTCGAAGAGATAGCGCACTGAAGGTATCGCTCTTACTCTACATAAAAAATGCGTTAGAGAAGCATAGGATCTAGTAAAGTTGATCCTATTTATTCTATTGAGAATCATCAAAAACAGATGGAAGATGACGACCACTCACTACTCGTAAAATTTCAATTCCATCATCCAACACTCTATAAAAAATTATATAACCTTCTAGGGGTAAACCTCGCAAATCAGTACGTATTCCTGAATAGCTTTTACCACTATTTGGAAAAGAACCCAATTGTTGACATTTGCGGTTAAATTCCTGAAAGAATTTTTCACCTGCTTCTAGGTTGTTTTGTGAGAAGTATTCAGCAATTTCGTTTAGGTCACGACTAGCGAGAATATTAATAACATAATAATTCATTTTTGTACCTGTCGCTGTTGCTGAAAACGATCTAAAATTTGATTTACAAATGTTTCACCATCAATAGGTTCTGTATGTTCTGAAATTGCGATCGCAGCATCAATTTTTTCGCGCACTTCTTTAACCCATTCTGACTCAGCGCGATCATATTCATCTAGCAACTGGAGAGCAATTTCTAAAACTTCTTCTACAGAGTTGTATTTTCCAGTTTCTAGTTTTGTTTGAATAAAGTGTTCTTGTTTAGGTGTGAGACTGATACTCATAGTTATTTTGGTTAAGTTGGTTGTAGATAAGAATTATTATAAGTCCAAATCCCGATTCACTACTTACACTATAACTGTTGACTTTGCTAAATCAGGAGATATTGGCTCAAAATGTAAAACCATTATTTGCTCTAAAGTTAAAGCAACAAATTCGTAGGCTTGTCCATTACTATCGCTAAATTCAACTTCAAATACAGTACCATCTGCTAGTATTTCTACTATTGTACCAACTTGACCACGTAATAAGTTATATTCAGGTAAATCAACTGTGAGTGCTATTATATCTAGTAACTTTGGTTCAAGTTTACTCATTTTTTACAAAAGGTATCGCTCTCTACTCTACACCAGAAATGCGATCACACTCTCTACTCTACATCCATAAAATGCGATCGCTATTGATCTATTTCCACTTAACTCCATCTTCTTTTAAATTCTGTCATAACTGTCACCAGGAAATTATTTAAAGTAGGTTCATACATGAATTCACCTAAATTAATATGGTTAGATTTATTCCACTCTCCCAGAGTCCAATATGCAGATGTTGTTAGTCCTAATTCAAGTGTAAAATAGCTTCGTAACCAATCAGAAGGTGAATCATTATCAATTTTGAAAACAATCGCTATGTATGCTACCTCTGGACTTACTCTAGGCGCAGGCATGGTAATATATATTAATCCAATATCCTCGGAACGATTAATAGAACTACATATTGGGTGAACCAATGCTGTATAACTGGGAATTTCGATGTCAGAGCATTTATTCCAAATTTGTAATAGCCAGTTTTGGGCTGATTCATTAATAACTCTATTTAATAAATCAGGAAAATTATTTTCTACAACATAAGGCATTAGCTGATGAGCAAAATTGTAATGTTGTTGATTCAGGTTTTCACTGAATTGCTGATTACTAATTAGCCCTTTAAAGTATTCTGAGATATCCATGATTTACACCTTTAGTAAAACCTACAATCATTACACCGATATAACCTAGTAAACATTTTCTAACCCGATTGTTGTCTTCATTAACCTGCAATTTACTCAAAAATTTCATGTATAGGCTATATCAGAATAAAATAGCCTAGTATTTAGGCTTAATTCCTAACAGCACTGACGTAAAATATCTCCCAAACCTTCTTTACTTCGTGTCCTTCGTGGTTTATTATTTGGTGAGCGTAATTCCTATTTAAGTATATCAACTTCCAATCTTGACTCAGCCCTAATTAACAAAATTTTACCTAAAAAACAGCAAACTCCGTATATTTCCTAATCCCAGGAGACTTAAACCCTAAAATAATATGTGATTTTGGTATTCCCGCAGCAACCAAATCATAAACAACCCCTTCCTCACATCAGAAGGATTACAGAAGCGCATCACAACATTAGTATCAATAATATATCTCGTCATTCTTCGTAAATACTATCTCGACAAAAAGCTGCATCACTCAGACTCACGCCAGTTTCAGGAAGTTGAGAAACCCAATCTCGAAACTCACTCGCCCTTGCTTCTGGTGTTAATTTTTGCCATAATGGTGTAGTTTCAGAAAACTTTTGAGATTGAAACTGAATAAAAGCTATAAAATCAGCTATTTTTTCTAGTTGTTCTTCATCGAGATGATCTAATTCTTGCTTGAGCTTTTCTCGCAACATAACATAATTTAAGATTGTACAAAATAGGCTGTAACAACACTCATTTTATCACTATATTCACAAACTTTGTTTTAAAAGTTTATAATCTGACGATATTGAATAGTTAAGGAATCCATATAAAAACCAGAGATTTTATTGATCTTAAAACCTACTTTCGTTTACTCCAATAAAATGGCTTGCGCTTATGATGTGCTACAGCTAAAATGCGAATTTTTTCCTCTTCTAGAACACGATATAAAAGAGCATAGGGAAATTTTGGTATCACTAAACGCCGAATAGAACCGCGAACCTTTGCACCTATTTCTGGATAATACATCAAACAATTTACAACCTGCTCTACCGCTTCTAAATATTCTAAACCAAGACCCGTTTTTTGCTGCTCATAATAATTGATAGCATCAGTTAATTCTTGTTCTGCCCAGGGATGAAATATAACAGTTATCATTCTAAATAAATACGCAATTTACTAAACACTTCTTGAGAGGAAATACCAGCAATTTTACCATTACTCATATCCTCATCCCTTAATTCTGCCTCTTGTATCCATTCATTAGTAATTTGCTGATCAATTTTTTCTACTTGTCCTAAATGTTCAATCAAACGAGCTACTAATAATGCTAGAGTATCCTTTGGTAAAGCTAAAACTTGAGCCTCTAATTGTTCAATAGTCATAAATTAATGCTCCGATATCGTTATAACACCAGCAAAACCAAGTAAACGCTGACGTGCTTCCTCAGTATCAGATTGAGGACTAACTGACAAACTATACTGACGATTGAGGGAAGCTGCAACTAATTCTGCTACTGAAACTCCCACCGCTGTAGCTTGTTGTTGCAAAGCCATATAAACATCGTCGTTTAGTTCCAGAGTTAATACTTTGCTCACGATTTTTAAGCTACCTTAAATAACTTTCCCGTAATTATAGCTTTTTTTTGCTTGAGAACCCAGAAAAATAAAGCATAATTAACCATTAACCATACAGAGAAAAAACACAATGAACAAACAACCCATCCGCGTTGGAGTCCTTGGTTTTGGTGGACTCGGCCAAGCAGCAGCAAAACTCCTCTCCAGCAAACGAGAAATGATCCTCGTAGCTGCCGCAGATCAAAAAGGCTACGCATACTCTACAGAAGGCTTAAACACCGATGCTTGCATCACCACCTACCAAAAACAAGGAACAGTAGGTTATTTAGAACCCTTTGGTACATTAAGCAACAACAGCATTCAAGACCTTATTCAAGCCACCGGTGACGCTGTAGATGGTTATTTCTTGGCTTTACCTAACCTTCCTAACGACTTTATCCCCAACGTCACTAAACAATTTATCCAAGCTGGTTGGAAAGGTGTATTAGTTGATGCCATCAAACGCACCAGTGCAGTAGAACAACTGTTAGCAATAAAAGATGAACTGCAAGCAGCAGGTATTACCTACATGACCGGTTGTGGTGCAACTCCTGGACTATTAACCGCCGCCGCCGCTTTAGCTGCCCAAAGTTACGCAGAAATTCACAGTGTAGTTATTACCTTTGGTGTAGGTATTGCTAACTGGGAAGCTTATCGTGCTACAGTTCGGGAAGATATCGGACATATACCCGGTTATACTGTAGAAACCGCTAGAGCAATGACCGATGCAGAAGTAGAAGCATTATTAGATAAAACCAACGGTGTGTTAACTTTGGAAAACATGGAACACGCCGACGATGTAATGTTAGAAATAGCTGGAATTTGTTCACGGGATAGAGTAACCGTTGGTGGTGTAGTTGATACTCGCAACCCCAAAAAGCCTTTAAGCACCAACGTAAAAATTACCGGTCGTACTTTTGAAGGGAAAATATCAACTCATACCTTTACATTAGGCGATGAAACCAGCATGGCCGCCAACGTTTGTGGTCCTGCCTTTGGTTATTTAAAAGCCGGTCAAGAATTACATCAAAGAGGCATTAACGGCTTATTTACCGCAGCGGAAATTATGCCTAAGTTTGTAAAATAGGGGTTTCAATTTTGGATTTTGGATTTTGGATTTTGGATTGTATTTAACTACGTAGGGGATGCTGAATAAACCTAAAACCTTGATATATCAAAGGTTAGAGGCTGATAAACACAGAAATTAGTGCAAGGGTTTTGAAGGGTATACCGGAAAAAGTGTGCATTTTTTGGGATTTCAAGAGATGGCAAAGAAATTTTCAAATCTCCTCCTGACTCCTGACTCCTGACTCCTGACTCCTATGCCCTCACGGAAAGACTTTCTCAGCAACCCCTACGTACAATCTAAAATCTAAAATCTAAAATCTAAAATTATTCTTACTCCTGACTCCTGACTCCTGACTCCTGACTCCTGCTGTAAGATTCTTGATATTCTTCTTTCTCTTCTTCCAAAATTGTCGGTGTTTGCATCACAAAAGGTAAATCTGCACCTATTAAACCTCGTTGGATGTGTTGCAGAGTTTCAGGAAAAATCACAAACAAAGGATAAACATTATTTGCACCCTCACTCAAAATATGACTATGACGGGGGTGCATGATCCATTCATATTGTTTATCCAACAAAACTTGAGTTTGTCTCCATCTTCCCAAAAAATCAGAAAAATCCTCATCGGGACGATGAATAAATAATAAAATTTCTACATCTGTTTTGATTTTCCATTCTGGGTCACACATAATCATGGCAATATCACAAGGTAAACCCATCGTTTGTGAAGTTTTAGCTTCTAAGTCACGCAGTCTAACAACAGGTAAAGTGATCGTAATGACACTTTCCGATGGACGACGTAGACTAGGAATCATTTCCCAGTAAGGACGATGGTTTTTAAGAAGTGCGATCGCTGCTATATGATTACTATATTCTGCTAAACTAGCTTCATAAACAGATTTTTGTATATTCATAATTTATCAAATATCAATTATCAAATTATCAGTTCTCAAATTATCAGTTCTCAAATTATCAGTTCTCAAATTATCAGTTATCAGGAGTTATTTTTGATTATCCTTCTGAACTCCTGACTCCTGACTTCTAAACACTGATAACTAATTTTTTTAAGCTGTTACACAGCTAAATTGTATAATCCTAATATTCTGAACTCTTGTGGAACACGCATCTTGCCTGTTCCACTTATACAAATTAAATGCACAACAGCTTAACCCAACGTTTCAAACACCTTAAACATTGGCAAATACATGGCCAACAAAATAGTACCAACCATCCCCCCAAGTACCACAATCATTAATGGTTCTAAAATGCTGGTGAGTGATTTCACCGCTTGTTCAACCTCATCTTCATAGAAATCAGCAACTTTCATCAACATACCATCTAACTCCCCTGTTTCTTCCCCAATCATCATCATTTGAATAGCCATTGCTGGGAAAACTTGGCTTTTCTTCAAAGCGGTACTAATCATACCTCCTTCTTGAACTTCTTTACGAGCAGCGTCTATAGAGTTAGCAATAATTTGGTTTCCTGATGTATCTCGCACAATTTCCAAACAAGTAATAATGGGTACACCAGAACGAGTTAAAGAACCAAAAGTACGGCTAAATCTAGCAACTGAAGATTTTTGGATCAAATCACCAAACAGGGGAACTTTTAGAGAAAGGCGATCAACTGTGAGTTTGCCTACAGGAGTTTTGTAATATTGCTTAAAGGCAATTTGAGCAACAATCAAACCAGCAATAATCGCTAAAGACCAATAACTTCTTAATATTGCACTACAAGTCATCAAAAATTGTGTCAGAGGTGGTAATTCCACTCCTATATCGCTAAAAATATTAGCAAAAATAGGAATCAGAAAAACCGTCATCCCCACAAAGATAGCAGTTGCCAAAAAACCTACTACCACTGGATAAGACATAGCAGATTTGATTTGGTTTTGTAATCGTGCCATATCTTCTAAAAGTTTAGCCAGACGATTTAAAACCTCATCAAGTACACCACCGATTTCTCCAGCTTGCACCATACTTACATACAAACCATCAAAACAGTCTGGATGCTTACGCATAGAATCGGAAAGGTTAACACCTGTTTGCACATCAAGACAAATCTCAGTTAAAGCTTTCTTGAGTTTTGGATTACTACATTGTTCTGACAGTACACCCAAAGCTCTCACAATTGCCACACCAGCATTCACTAAAGCAGCAAATTGACGAGAAAAAACCGCTTTGTCTTTGACTGCCACTTTAACAAAGGAGTTCTGAATTTTCTCTAAATCAAAGCTGAAACTTTTAGATTCTTTCAGGTCTTGAACTATAAAACCTTTATCTCTAAGATTAGTACGAGCATCCGTTAAGGAATCAGCAACAAATTTTTCAGTTCGAGATTTTCCTTGGGAGTCCCGAACACGGGCAAGGTAGGTTGGCATAATATTTACTCAAAATTAGTAAATTAGTAAATTGGTAATTGGTAATTGGTGATTGGTGATTGGTGATTGGTAATTGGTAATTGGTAATTGGTAATTGGTAATTGGTAATTGGGAAACATAAAATTGATTACCCAGTCCCCAGTCCCCAGTCCCCAGTCCCCAATCACCTGTTTAACGTTTTGCACCTGCTGGTGGTGCTGTTGCACCAATCAAACGTTGAACTTCATCAGGTTTAGAAGTCTTAGACATTGCAGCTTCAAAAGATATAGTTCCAGCTTTGTATAAATCAGCTAAAACTTTCTCTAGAGTTTGCATTCCTAATTTACCTCCTGTTTGAATAGAAGAATAAATTTGGGCTGTTTTACCTTCCCGAATCAGGTTAGAAATAGCAGGTGTAACAATCATAATTTCTTGAGCCATTACCCGTCCATATTCACCAGGTTTAGGATTTTTCTTAGGTACTAAAGTTTGGCTAAAAACTGCCACTAAAGAGTTAGATAATTGTACCCGCACCTGTGTTTGTCTTTCTGATGGAAAAACGTCAATAATCCGGTCAACAGTTTGAGCAGCAGAACTGGTGTGTAGTGTACCAAATACCAAGTGACCTGTTTCTGCGGCCGAAATCGCCAAAGAAATAGTTTCCAAGTCCCGCATTTCACCCACCAGAATAATATCTGGATCTTCCCGTAAAGCTGCTTTCAAAGCATTAGCAAAACTCTTAGTATCTTCACCTAATTGACGTTGGTGGACTAAGCTTTTTATTGGTTCATAAACAAATTCAACCGGGTCTTCAACTGTTAAAATATGTTCGGCTCTGGTGCGGTTGATCAAGTCAATCATGGCAGCCAGGGTAGTAGTTTTACCTGAACCTGTAGGACCTGTCACCAGAATTAATCCTCTGGGCTTTTCAGACATTTCTCGAACTATATCTGGCAGTCCTAATTTTTCAAAGTTAGGAATTTTAGAACTTAAAGCTCGCAAACAAGCAGCATAAGCACCACGTTCTTTATAGACGTTTACCCGGAAGCGAGCCAAACCTTTCACACCATAGGAACAATCTAATTCCCAGGTTTGTTCTAAGGTTTTACGCTGAGTATTATTGAGCATACTAAAAATCAGCCTTTGACATTGATCAGCCGTCAGTATGTGATCACCAATAGGGGTGAGTTTACCACTGATGCGGAAGTAGGGAGGCAAACCTGCTGATAAGTGCAGATCCGAACCGCCCATGTCTATTAGCTGTTCCATCAAGTCTTCAATCATGAATTCCATAACGTTTTCCTCCAATGAAAAATTAGGTGACAGGTGACAGGTGACAGGAGATTCGATTTTGGATTTTGGATTGTATCCAGTCCACTCGAATCTAAAATCTAAAATCTAAAATCTAAAATCTAAAATCTAAAATCTAAAATTTTCTGCCTCCTGCCTCC
Organism: Sphaerospermopsis sp. LEGE 00249; assembly: GCF_014299995.1. Lineage (NCBI taxonomy): Bacteria > Bacillati > Cyanobacteriota > Cyanophyceae > Nostocales > Aphanizomenonaceae > Sphaerospermopsis > Sphaerospermopsis sp. LEGE 00249. The sequence goes on from NZ_JACJUZ010000014.1 coordinate 65,622, forward strand.
TGTTAATCTGTAAACCGAGGTGTTAGACAGTAGGGACAATCTAACCACTCTGGTTGTAAAGTAGCATCACAGGTTTTACAGGTTAAACCACTCTTACGTTTAGCTTTTAATTCAGCTTCCAAACCTGTATCTGTGTATACTACTCGCTCTACTTCTTCCAGAGTTGTCGCACCTTGGCGCACCAAGTTAAGACTGTAAGCCAGCAAGGTTTTCATACCCTCTTCTATGGCGACTTCTTTGATCCTTTCTGTGGGTGCTTCTTGGTTAATTAAGGTTTGCAGGTTTTCCGTAATCCGCATGACTTCATAAACACCACAACGTCCTTTATAACCAATACCATTACATTTGGGACAAACCTTAATTTTGCCGTTATTTTCGGCTATTACTTCCGGTGGTATGGTGTTAGCTTTGTAGAAAGTGACAGCACCTTCTTGAGAAGCAGATAAACCATAACGAGCTAGTTCTTCAGGCGTGGGAGTATAGGGAATTTTACATTCTGAACAAACACGACGCATCAAACGTTGTGCCAATACACCGATCAGAGAACTGGAAACCATGAAAGGTTCAATCCCCATTTCACCCAAACGAGCGATCGCACCAGGAGCATCATTAGTATGTAAAGTGGTTAATACCAAGTGACCAGTTAGCGCCGCTTCAATCGCTGTTTTGGCTGTTTCCTTATCTCGTGTTTCACCCACCAGTAACACATCAGGATCTTGTCTTAAAAATGCCCGTAGTGCAGTAGCAAAATCCAGCCCTTTTTCCCGAATTACCTGTACTTGAGTCAGCCCTGGTAAACTGTATTCAACCGGGTCTTCTACGGTACTAATATTAATTCCCGGATCATTGACTTCTGCTAGTGCAGAATACAACGAAGTAGTTTTACCAGAACCAGTAGGACCAGTCACCAGAATCAAACCAAAGGGCTTGCTGACCATATCCTGGACTATATGCAAAGTCTCTGGATCAGTAATTAACTTATCTAAACCCAACTGGGTAGATGAGTTATCCAAAATCCGCAGACAGATTTTTTCACCATAGCGACTGGGTAAGGTATTAACCCGAAAGTCTACTTTTCTACCATCAAAAACCCTGCGGATACGTCCGTCTTGAGGTAAACGCCTTTCGGCAATATCTAGATTAGAGATAATTTTAAATCGAGCCGTTACTGCCGGTACAATATGTTTTGGCATAGGTCGGATAGCTTCAGATTCACGTAGTACCCCATCTTTCCGGTAGCGCACTCGTAAATATTCTTCCTGGGGTTCAATGTGAATATCAGAAACACCATCCCGCAAGGCGACAAAAAGAATTTTATTGACAAGATTGATAATAGGGGCATCATCAGCATCCTTCATGGCTGCTGTCAGATCAACCTCTGAATCTTCTAAGGCCTCTTGAACCATATCTTGATTCAGACTTTCTATATCCGAACTAATGTCTGTCAATTTTGCTTGCTGTATTTTCTCTTGCCGAGCCGCAAACTCATCCAAGTATTGGTTAATCAGCTGCTGGTAATCTTCCTGGGTAATAACCATCCGCTGTAGAGACAAGTTTTGCGATCGCAAGATGCGGTTGAGTTCATCACAAGCCTCTAGATTCTCTGGATTAATCATTGCCACCAAAACATAAGGAGGATTTTGGTCTTCCCGTTTCGACAGAGGTACTAAACGATGACGACGACAGACATCTACTGGTATTAACTCTTCAATCAATTTTCCCACGCTCATGTTGCCAATTTGATTGACTTCTGGATCGAGGGATTCAACACCGTAGAGTATTTTTAGTTCAAATAAATGCTGTTTCTTGTATTCCCTGAGAAACTCAGGTGCTAGTTGTTGCCCAGTAATTGACTCTAATACATCTGTCAGCATTTTGCCAGATTTGCGGCTTTCAGCCAGAGCCTGTCTCATCTGTTCACTGTTGACATAGCCGGATTGTACTAGCTTGTTGCCGAAAGGCGAAAACTCTGTTCTGGTGGTAAGAGCGGTGCTGCGCCGTTGTGGTGATGAGTAAGTCATAAGCAATGAGTTGGGGAAACCTCTTGTTCCAGTATTCCCACACTGTAGTCAATAATTCTCATAGTGAGTGTATTAAATTTCAGTTTAAACATTTTTCTTCTTAAAAATTTTTATTGTCAGGAGTCGTAGGGGCGAAGTAGGGGCGAAGCATTCGGAAAATAACCTGTGATCAAAATTGATAATTTTTCGCCCGAATGCTTCGCCCTTACAGGAAAATAACCTGTGATCAAAATTGAGAATTTATCGCCCGAATGCTTCGCCCTTACAGGAAAATAACCTGTGATCAAAATTGAGAATTTATCGCCCGAATGCTTCGCCCTTACAGGAGGCAGGGGGTAGCAGGCAGGTGATATAGCACGGTAAAATATCTTCGCAGTTCGACAAGCTCACTGACCACCACGCTCAGATACTTTACCTCAGTGGTTTTGGTTCACTCAACTTTCTTATAAAATGGTGAAATCAACTGTATTGTTAGATTTCATGAATAATGTTTGAATTGTACAGTTTCAATGCTGCACGTAGGTTGAATCAAAAATCTACAATTGCTTCCAGCAAAGCCTTCAAAAGCACCTGGGATGAGTAGATAATGATGGATGAAAATAAACAAGTAAACAATACAAGCCAGCAATTGGGCGAACCAATAGAGGTAAACCAAGCAATGAACAGCGACTCACCAGCCGAAATTAACTCTCATGAATCTGGCAGCGATGTGACTGAGCAAACCCCAGAGCAAACCAATGTATCGGGAGAACCTGCTTTCACAGAAGAAAATGGTGTCGCTGCGGCAGAAACAACAGAAGTCGATACGGCGGCTTTAACACAATTGACTCAACAAATTGAGTTTTTGAGAATGCAAGTTGAAGAGCGTAGCACTCAATATATGCGAATCGCCGCAGATTTTGAGAATTATCGCAAACGCGTCTCTAAAGAAAAAGAAGATATGGAAACACAGGTGAAGAGAAACACAATTATGGAATTGTTACCTGTAGTTGATAACTTTGAACGGGCGCGGGCGCACCTCAAACCACAAAATGATGGCGAGATGACAATTCACAAAAGTTATCAAGGAGTGTATAAACAATTAGTGGATTGTCTGAAACGATTAGGTGTGTCACCAATGCGTCCTGAAGGTCAAGAATTTGATCCTAACCTGCATGAAGCCGTGATGCGAGAACCGACCAATGAACATCCCGAAGGAACAGTTTTAGAAGAATTAGTACGGGGATATTTTTTGGGCGATCGCGTGTTGCGCCATGCAATGGTGAAAGTTGCTGCGCCCCAGGAAGATACACCTACAGAACAGGAAGATGAGTCTAGTCAAGAAAACAGTTAAGCTGTATTCACTCGTCCTACTGACTGAAAAATTCTCAATTCTGCGGTAAAAATTACTGTTCTCAAACAGGATAGGGCTGTTGACTCTTTACTGAAGTTAATCAGCCCTTACGCAAGCAGGTTTAATCAAAGACTAGGCGTTATTATTAGTAGCAAATATATGCTATAGCTTTATGTAGGGCTTGCTGAATAAATGTAAAAGCTAGATAAATCAAGGGATTGAGGATGATTAAAATTAAAATTGTGCAAGGTTTTAGGTACTGTGAGCCTAAGAAAGCTTGCACTTTGTTAGTGTTTGCACAATTTGCAAATCAAAAAAACTCCTTGATAGCGAAGCGTGGCGTTAGCCATACTCCTGTCCCCTCACAGATAACTTTTTCAGCAAACCCTATGTAATTCCACTTTGAACAACAGGATTTATTCAAACCTTGCCTTAAACCTCTAGCCCCTGAGCGAAAAACTATAATTCCGTACAGAATTACAATAATAGCAGTCACTAAAAATACTGACAGTATGGGAAAAGTTATTGGAATCGACTTAGGCACTACTAACAGCTGCCTTGCTGTTATGGAAGGTGGTCAACCAATAGTGATTGCCAATTCCGAAGGAGGACGCACTACTCCTAGTATTGTCGGATTTGGGAAGAGTGGCGATCTTCTGGTTGGTCAACTGGCCAAACGGCAATCTATCACTAATGCAGAAAACACAGTCTACAGTATCAAAAGATTTATCGGTCGCCGTTGGGATGATGCTGAATCAGAAAGCGATCGCGTACCCTATAAGTGCGTTAAAGGACGAGACAATACTATTGATGTGGAAATTCGGGGACGCAATTACACACCCCAAGAAATATCTGCCATGATACTGCAAAAACTCAAACAAGAGGCGGAAAACTTTTTGGGTGAAGAAGTGACTCAGGCAGTGATTACCGTACCAGCATATTTCACTGATGCCCAAAGACAAGCAACTAAAGATGCTGGAACAATTGCTGGCTTGGAAGTGATGCGGATCATCAATGAACCAACTGCTGCTGCTTTGGCTTTCGGTTTAGACAAGCAGGACCAAGAACAATTAATTTTAGTATTCGACTTGGGAGGGGGAACTTTTGATGTCTCTATCCTGCAACTAGGAGATGGCGTTTTTGAAGTTAAAGCCACTGGTGGTAATAATCAATTGGGAGGCGATGATTTTGACAATTGTATTGTCCTCTGGATGCTAGAAAAATTCCAGCAACAAGAGAATATTGACATTTCCCAAGATAAAATGGCACTGCAACGCCTGCGGGAAGCTGCGGAAAAGGCAAAAATTGAACTTTCCAGTATGCTCAATACTTCCATTAATTTGCCTTTTATCACCGCTGATGATAAAGGTCCCAAGCATCTGGAAATGGAACTGAGCCGTGCTAAATTTGAAGAACTTACAGCCAAATTAATTGAAGCTACCATTGAGCCAATGATTCAGGCACTTAAAGATGCTGATCTCAAACCTGAAGATATTGATCGGATTATTTTGGTTGGTGGTTCTACCCGCATTCCCGCAGTACAAAATGCTGTGATTAAATTTTACAATGGCAAAACCCCTGATCGCTCCGTCAACCCTGATGAAGCGGTGGCACTGGGAGCGGCAGTTCAAGCTGGTGTGTTGGGTGGAGAAGTTGATAAACTCCTGCTTTTAGATGTTATTCCCCTGTCTTTGGGGCTGGAAACTCTAGGGGAAGTATTTACAAAAATTATTGAACGTAATACGACCATTCCCACTAGCAAATCCCAAGTCTTTTCTACTGCTGTGGATGGACAAAATTCCGTGGAAATTCACGTTCTCCAAGGGGAACGGGCTTTGGCAAAAGATAATAAATCCCTCGGCAAGTTTCTCTTGGCTGGGATTCCCCCTGCTCCCCGTGGTGTACCTCAAATAGAAGTGTCTTTTGATATTGATGTCAACGGTATACTCAAAGTTTCTGCTCAAGATAAGGGTACTGGTAGAGAGCAGAGTATTCGGATCACCAATACAGGTGGTTTAAGTCAATTTGAAGTGGAACAGATGCGAAAACAAGCAGAATTATATGCTGAAGAAGATAGAAAACGTAAAGAACTGATTGAACTTAAAAACCAAGCTGATAACCTGTTATTTAGTTTCAAATCTACGTTAAAAGACAACGGAGAATTCATTAGTCAAGAAATGAAAGCAATGGCAGATGAGAAATTAGAGAAACTGCAAGAGGTGATGAGTGACCCCAATGTTTCCCTATCTGTTTTTAAGTCAATATTAGAGGAATTTCAACAAACTCTGTTTGCGATCGGTGCAGATGTTTACAAACGAGTTAGTAGCCCGGTCAATAGCCCATCGTCAGAGGGAGGACACGAGGAGGAAGAAGACCTGAGTGATATTTCCTTAACTTTGGTAGAAGAAAGTTCCACAACAGCAACGTCAATACCACAATTCAATTTTGATTTTGATGAGGATAATACGGCTATATCTGATTATGAAGCGATAGATTAGGTAATGGGCAATTGGTAATGGGTTATTAACCTCTCTCCCTGACTGCTGACTGCTAACTCCTGCTAAGTGTGAAGTAGATGATCTCGTACTAAATATGAAACTAAAAGTATATGGTGGATTTCCACACCATAAGGTACGGTTAGTCCCTCTATTTGATGGGCTTATTTTTGTCGTTCTAAGTAGCACAATTGTAAAAGAGATCGGCTCAGACAATGTCAGGATAATCGAGCTAAATTGACTCATCATGCCATTGCTTTTGTCGTTAACCACAATGAATGTATCTGCTAATCAAGATTTACTGTTAATGTTTGTTAAAAGTAAAAGGTAAAATAAATTCATAAACAAAAATTAAGTGTTGTCTCTATCTCCTTTACCTTAGCCTTTTAGGTATTTCTGCTTTATTAGTTCTAACTTTTACCCTTGCTCTATGGCCCGCGACTATTATGAAATTCTAGGTGTCTCTCGTGATGCCGACAAAGAAGAAATTAAACAGGCTTATCGCCGCCAAGCCCGGAAGTATCACCCTGATGTGAACAAAGAACCGGGTGCGGAAGAACGATTCAAGGAAATAAACCGCGCTTATGAAGTGCTGTCTGAGCCAGAAACCCGCGAGCGTTATAACCGTTTTGGTGAAGCTGGCGTTTCTGGTGCTGCTGGTGCTGGCTTCCAAGATATGGGGGATATGGGCGGTTTTGCTGATATCTTTGAAAGCATTTTCAGCGGTTTTGCTGGAGGAATGGGTGGACCTACACAGCAAAGACGGCGTAGCGGTCCTGTACGGGGTGATGATTTACGTCTAGACCTGAAGTTAGATTTTCGGGAAGCGGTATTTGGTGGTGAAAAGGAAATCCGCATTTCTCATCTAGAAACTTGTGAAGTTTGTAGTGGTTCTGGTGCTAAACCAGGAACTCGTCCCCGGACTTGTAGCACTTGTAGCGGTTCTGGCCAGGTGCGACGTGTGACTAGAACTCCTTTTGGCAGCTTTACCCAAGTTTCTACCTGTCCCACCTGTAATGGTACTGGGTCAGTAGTGGAAGATAAATGTGATGCTTGTGATGGTAAAGGCGCAAATCAGGTCACGAAAAAGCTAAAAATTACTATTCCCGCTGGGGTAGATAATGGTACACGGTTACGGATCTCCCAAGAAGGTGATGCTGGCCAACGAGGTGGACCGGCGGGAGATTTGTATGTTTACTTATTTGTGAATGAGGATGAAGAATTTCAGCGTGATGGAATTAATGTTCTTTCGGAAATCAAACTCAGCTACTTGCAAGCAATTTTAGGTTGCCGTTTGGAGGTGAATACTGTTGATGGTCCGGTAGAGTTGATTATTCCCCCAGGAACTCAGCCAAATACGGTGATGAGACTGGAAAGTCGTGGTGTACCTCGTTTGGGAAATCCTGTGAGTCGGGGCGACCATTTGCTGACGGTGTTAATTGATATTCCTACGAAGATCACCCCAGAGGAAAGGGAACTGCTGGAAAAACTAGCTAAAATTAAGGGTGATAGAACTGGTAAAGGTGGGGGATTTTTTGAGAATCTGTTTAAGTCATGAGTCTATCTTCTCTGTTAACTCCTGATGCTCAGTTGGACTTGCGTGGTACTCCTTGTCCAATTAATTTTGTCCGGACTAAGTTACGTCTGGAACAAATGCCAGATGGCAGTTTGTTGGAAGTCTGGTTAGATGGGGGTGAACCTATTGAACAAGTTCCTGATAGTTTAACTATGGCTGGTTATCAGGTGGAAAAAATTACTGACTGTTCTGGTTATTTTTCTTTGCTTGTACGTCGTCCGGTAACTGCTGCATGATGGAAGATAGTGTTTCTACTACAGGGGAGTTATTGGGTACGGTGTTAGCTGTACAGGCTAATTTTTATCGGGTGCAGTTAGATCAAGGAGTCGTAGGGGCGAAGCATTTGGAAAATAGCCTTGAACAAAAATTGATAATTGGTCGCCCGAATGCTTCGCCCGTACAGGAGTCAGGAGACAGGAGACAGGGAAACATTAATAACCCAGTCACCAGTCACCAGTCACCAGTCCCCAGTCTCCTCTGTACCCGCAGGACTCGGTTGAAAAAAATCGGTCAACAGGTGATGGTTGGCGATCGCGTGGTTATTGAAGAGCCTGACTGGACCGGGGGAAGGGGTGCGATCGCTGATGTTCTACCAAGAAACAGTGAGTTGGATCGACCGGCGATCGCTAATGTGAATCAAATTCTTTTGGTTTTTGCGGTTGCTGATCCTCCCTTAGAACCTTTTCAGTTAAGCAGGTTTTTAATTAAGGCTGAATCTACAGGGGTAGATGTTTTATTATGCCTAAATAAATGTGATTTAATTACAGAAGACGAACAACAGGAAATTAGCGATCGCCTGGAAAGTTGGGGTTATCAATCAATTTTTATTAGTGTGCAAAATCAAATTAATATTAATGAAGTTTCTAATTATTTAAATCATAAAATTACTGTGATTGCTGGTCCTTCGGGTGTGGGAAAATCCAGTTTAATTAATATGTTAATTCCTGATGCTAATTTGCGTGTGGGTGAGGTTTCTGGTAAGTTAGCGCGTGGTCGTCATACTACCCGTCATGTGGAATTATTTGAACTTCCTGATGGTGGTTTGTTAGCTGATACTCCTGGTTTTAATCAACCTGATTTAAGTTGTCTTCCTGAAGATTTAATCTATTATTTTCCGGAAGCGAGAAGACGTTTAGAAGCTGGAAGTTGTCGTTTTGCTGATTGTTTGCATCGAGATGAACCAGGGTGTATTGTGGGTAGTGACTGGGAAAGATATGAGCATTATTTGGAATTTTTAAGTGATGCGATCGCTTATCAAGCTTATCTTAAAGAACAAGCTGATCCTGAGTCTACTTTGAAGGTGAAAGCTAAGGGTAAGGGTGAAAGTAAGTATGAACCTAAGTTGGAAAGTAAGAAATACCGTCGGGTTTCTCGTCGGGTTCAGGTGCAAAGTTTACAAGATTTAGATTTAGAAAGTGAGGAGTAGGTAAGAGGTTTTTTAGGGTTTTTCTGTTTGGTGTTTATTTCTTCTCCTTTCTCTGCGTTCTCTGCGTCTCTGCGTGAAATCAAAAAAAGTTATGCTACCAACGAAAACCCATGAGACAATTTTGGATTTTAGATTTTAGACTTTTTTATTCCAAACCCAAATCTTGCAAATACATTTCCACACCAGCACCGTGATTTGCTAAATTACTACAAACAGCTTTATGCGCTTTGACTGCTGCTTCCAATAATTCTGGTTCAACTTCTTGAATATAGTCACACGCACCTATTCCACCTCTGGGAACAGGGTCCCAAAGTCCACCATCTCCCCGCTTACGTATTTTTCCAACAACTCAAATAAAACCGCATCATCGGTAATGGCCATTTTAATAATTTCTGCCATCCCATTCCGAATATGTCCAGTTGCTAAGGTGCGGAAAAAACTCCGATCTACTAAGGTTAGTACAGGGGGACGATATGCACCAATACTATTTTTGAACTGTTTACCGTTGGTACAAGTTCGGGGTGAAAGACCTGCGTCAATAGCTGCTACTACTGTTGTTCCCACCATGATATAAGGTGTCCGACGATGTTGTAAGGCACAAGCTAAACCCGCAACATCGCTTAACACACCACCACCTATAATTAATACAGGTTCGTTGCGGGAAACATCGTAACCGTCTTTTCCTAAAAACCCTAATATTTTGTGTACTGTTTCCGGGGTTTTGTCTGCTTCCCATGCACGACACACCATCATTTCTAATGGTATTTCATGAGCATCAAAATATTTTCTAACTTGCTCACCATATAACTCGTTAACTGTCTGGTCTATGACTGCTACACAGCGATCATGACTATTATATATGTTAGCTAAAATATCGTTTTCTAACTAAAAAATTCCTTCTACTACTTTGACTTCTGCTGTTAATGTGAAGGTAGCAGCAACTTCAAAGGAACGACTATCTTTTTTATGTGCTATTTCCCCAGACCCCGTATAACAGTGGGATGTGAGGTACTTTTCCCCATGTGTGAATCTGATGGTGTCAGTCGCTAGGGAATTTTCGATTTTTTCTGTATCTACTAATAAGTTATCTGCAATTTCTGGGGTTGGTAATATGCTTTGTGGAGTCATTTCAACTGGACTTTTTCTGATTTTTGTAATTTGGTCAATATGGAAGATTAAAAAGTTCTGTTCTTGTAGAAATTGCATTTATTTGAACAGTCTTTTTTTTTGCAAAAGCTTCAAAAACATTAATCAGATAAACCGATGTTTCAGATTTAACATTTGCATCTTGCCAACCAGTCTGCTGGGTAGCAAATTTACTCATACTTTCACCAAAAATGTAACTAAATGTTAAGTTTTCTCATCTTCTGTGGTGATTTGGAAGTAAGTTTTTAGATTTAATTAATGTTCTTAACAAAGAGTAACATTTAGTTGTTGCTTATAGTTTGTGAAAAGTTTATGTATTTATTAAATTAATAGAAACTGTTTTAACTTACAAAAATTCTCTTTTTTTCAGTGATCTAGATACTTGCCAAATAATTTATTGTATGATGATCACATGATCGCCAACACATAACTCAGGAAAAATACTTGGGACTGCTTGATGACAACTATCTGCGGGTAGATATTCTTTGCTCAAATCTCAGATGTGGGGCTTGACTAATAAAACTTCCTTCACGATCCCGATATCATCTTAAAATATTGTTAATTTCTGCCAAACTCTCGACCTTCAATTTACAACCCACCCCAAAACTATTATGTCTATAGGTTACGTCGCACTTGTACTTCATGCACATTTACCCTTCGTTCGTCACCCAGAAAGTGACTATGTGCTAGAAGAGGAATGGCTCTATGAAGCTATCACAGAAACCTACATTCCTTTATTAAAAGTATTTGAAGGATTAAAGCGAGACGGCATCGACTTTAAAATCACGATGAGTATGACACCGCCTCTGGTGTCTATGCTCCGTGATCCTCTGTTACAAGAACGCTATAATGAACATTTAGCAAAGTTAGAAGAACTAATAGAATTGGAAGCAGAACGCAATATCCACAATGGACATATGCGTTATTTGGCTGAACATTACGCCACTGAATTTAATGAAGCTCGTCAGGTTTGGGAAAAATATCAGGGTGATTTAGTAACAGCTTTCAAACAATACCAAGATACAAACAACCTAGAAATCATAACTTGCGGTGCTACTCATGGGTATTTACCCTTAATGAAGATGTATCCCCAAGCTGTATGGGCGCAACTTCAGGTGGCTTGTGAACATTACGCAGAAACTTTTGGTCAAGCGCCTAGAGGTATTTGGTTGCCTGAATGTGCTTACTATGAAGGTTTGGAACGAATGCTGGCGGATGCTGGTTTGCGTTATTTCCTCACCGATGGACATGGTATTTTATACGCCCGTCCCCGTCCCCGCTTTGGTACTTACGCGCCAATTTTTACAGAAACAGGTGTTGCTGCTTTTGGTCGTGACCATGAATCTTCTCAACAAGTATGGTCTTCGGAAGTCGGTTATCCAGGTGCTGCTGAATATCGGGAATTTTATAAAGATTTGGGTTGGGAAGCAGAATATGAGTACATCAAACCCTATATCATGCCCAATGGACAGCGTAAAAATACGGGAATTAAATATCATAAGATTACCGGACGTGGATTAGGTCTTTCTGATAAGGCTTTGTATGATCCTTATTGGGCAAGGGAAAAATCCGCAGAACACGCTGCTAACTTTATGTATAATCGGGAAAGACAAGCGGAACATTTACACGGGATCATGGGACGGCCTCCGATTATTGTTTCTCCTTATGATGCGGAGTTGTTCGGTCATTGGTGGTATGAGGGTCCTTGGTTTATTGATTACCTGTTCCGTAAGTCATGGTACGATCAGGGAACTTATGCAATGACCCATTTAGCTGATTATTTACGAGCTAACCAGAATCAACAAGTCTGTCGTCCTTCTCAGTCCAGTTGGGGTTATAAAGGTTTCCATGAATATTGGTTAAATGACACTAATGCTTGGATTTACCCGCATTTACATAAAGCTGCGGAACGGATGATTGAAATTTCCCAGTTAGAACCAGAGGATGAGTTGCAATGGAAAGCTTTAAACCAAGCAGCGCGGGAGTTGTTGTTAGCGCAATCTTCTGACTGGGCGTTTATTATGCGGACGGGAACTATGGTCCCCTATGCGGTGAGAAGAACGCGATCGCACTTAATGAGATTTAATAAACTCTATGAAGATGTAAAAGTCGGTAAAGTTGATAGCGGTTGGTTGGAAAAAGTGGAATTAATGGATAATATTTTCCCCAGTATCAACTATCGCGTTTATCGTCCCGTTTAGTTTTTCGCAGCTTGACAATCTCTGGGTTTCTAGCCTGGAGATGATCAAATTCCATTCCTGGTGGTTGTGACAACAGAAATTGCAAAATTTTCGCAATTAGGTGAGTATCAATGATAGATTATTATAGATTATTATTGATGCTACCTAATTGACACAAACTATCGCAGGTTTTCAAGTCAGAATCATCATGAAATCTTTGCACCGTCCCGATTTATATACCTGGTCTTGTTTTAACCCGACAAGAAATATTGATTTCAATGGGTTCGCCTGGATTCGTCCAAAGGGTAATATATTAATTGATCCAGTAGCTTTATCAAATCATGATTGGCATCATCTGGAATCTCTCGGTGGTGTGGTTTGGATTATCCTGACAAACTCCGATCATCTGCGAGCAGCTAAGGAAATTGCTAGTCAAACTTATGCGAAAATTGCAGCACCGATAGCTGAAAAGGAAAATTTCCCAATAGCGTGCGATCGCTGGTTGAGTGATGGTGAAGAATTTGTCCCAGGACTGAAAGTGATGGAACTCCAAGGTTCAAAAACTCCCGGTGAACTAGCTTTACTACTAGAGGACACAACTTTGATTATCGGTGATTTAGTGCGATCGCGTTCAGCAGATACTTTAACTATTTTATCCGATGACAAGCTGTTAAATCGAAAACAAGCTATTGCTTCTGTTCACAGATTAGCAACATTAACCAAAGTACAAGCTGTTTTAGTCGGAGATGGTTGGTCTGTATTTCGGGACGGAAATGAAAGATTAAAGGAACTTTTAGCTACTTTGTAATTCGTAATTCAACAAGATACCTGACTTCTGGAAAAAGTTGGGTATTTGATTTTCTGCAATCAAAGCAAATTCAAATTACAATAGAAAATATTGCTATTTTCGTAATGATTCAGGATAGAAAATACTCTAAGTCAGAAGAATAAAGGCTTTTCCAGTAAGTTATGATGATTTTCAGAAAATATCACTTGTCTCTATTCCTGATTTCATAAGCATTCTAACTCCTGACTCCTGACTCCTGAATTCTTACCTATTTTCTATTCCCATACAACTATGAATAATTTTATCAATAATAAAAAACAACTATTTGATCGTTGGGCATCAAGTTACGATTGGACATTTCCTTCTTTTATTTACCAAGCTATCCATAAAAGATTAATTTCCCACATCGAAATCCCAGCCAATGCCAATGTTTTAGATTTAGGTTGTGGAACTGGACGCTTATTAAATAGATTAGCCAGTCAATTTCCTGACTTACGCGGTACAGGTTTAGATTTATCTCCCCAAATGTTGCGGGTTGCCAGACAAAGTAATCAGCACCGTCCACGCTTAATTTATATTGAAGGTAATGCAGAATCACTTCCTTTTGCTGAAGGTCAATTTGATGCAGTTTTTAACACTATCAGTTTTTTACATTATCCTCAACCAGAACAAGTTTTAAGTGAAATTGCCAGGGTACTTGTTCCCGGTGGACGCTTTTATTTAGTTGATATAACTGCTAATACATCCCCTTTTCAATTAATGGCAAATTCGCCGGTTGCAGTTAAATTTTATCATCAAGAACAACGTGAAAAATTAGGATCTGATGCTGGACTTTTGTGTTTAGGTCATTACTATTTATTGGGTCCAGTATTGCTAACTATTTTTGCAAAACCTAAGTAGATCAACATACAGCAGGAGTCAGTAGGGGCGAAGCATTCGGAAAATAACCTGAGATAAAAATTGATAATTGTTCGCCAATATTTTAGGATTTGGCGATCGCTGTCATGAGTCGGTGTAGGTTTGCGTTTATTAGTAAGTCAAAACTTTAACGCTCGATTTGACTGGGGTATTCCCTTAGTCAGCGTTGATAGAACCGGTAATAGTCAGCAAAACCCCTGATTAACCCCCCTTTCTAAGGGTTGGGGGGATCTAACTTGTGGCCACATCAGAGAAAAATCTCCTGAAAAAAAATAATTGCCAATAGCGGGCTATTTTGCAGAAATTTCTGTAAAATCGAAATCTAAATAAAAAAAACCACATTATTAAGTGAATAGCTCTTTATTTTGCCATTGTTCACCTTTCCTTTTGCCTGCCCCCACAAAAAGACTTTTATACCTAACGGCACGCTACGCGAACAGCAAAGCCTAGTTAGGGAACTTATGAGAAAAGCAATAGTCCATTTAGAAACTTAAATTTTCAACTGCTTATGTTGCGTCGGCAAACTGTATTGTATCTACTCCTGAGTGTTTTACTCATTGGCTGTTCACCCCCAACCACCGCCGAACCCACTACTACATCAACCTCTCAAGTCCAAGTACAAACCCCTAAAGGTCAACATTTGCCAATCTCTGCTCAAGCTACCATTCCCAACGGCACAAAAATCAACCTAGAAGTCGCAAAAACTCCAGAACAACAGGCTATGGGGTTGATGTATAGACCAGCTTTACCCGATGACAGGGGAATGTTATTTGTATTTCCCTCAGCCCAACCAGTCAGATTTTGGATGTTGAATGTCCCCGTATCTTTAGATATGGTCTTTCTTCAGGATGGAGTAATCAAGTACATTGAGACCGCTGCACCCCCCTGTAAAAGTGAACCTTGTCCCACCTATGGTCCTAATGTACCAATAGACCAAGTAATTGAACTGAGATCCAAACGAGCTACAGAATTAGGTTTACAGGTAGGTGACAAAGTAAACATTGAATTTTTCAACCCAAGTTATTAGTCATTAGTTATTCTTCCCAGTCACCAGTCCCCAGTCACCTATGAGGAATCTGTCAATTTTGTATGAAGATATTTTGGTAAAAAAACTATTCCGTAAAATATAGAGGTTAATATTTAGCAGCAGTTATCATAACATCGGATCTAGCTTTTCCCCAATGAAAAACCCGACTTCAAAGTTTCACTGGAAAAATCCTTCTTTTGACATAAGTGTAAATAGTAATCAATAGAGGACTATAGGCTATGGAATCTTGGATACTTCAGATGTAATTACATTAAGCACAAACAACTCAAGAGAATCAAGCCAATTTAACTTATAGTTCCTGTTACTTGAGATTGGGGGAAACAAGCAGTACGAAAGTTATACGATTTTGGATGGTGAAAGTGTTTGAGGATTTATTCAGTCATAGCACAGTGACACATAAAATACTGGCTTTAGATCACTGAGAAAAGAGGAAAGGATATATGATAATACACTCTACTCAAGGAGGTGAGATACAAATGGCACAATCAAGATATTCTCGTTTGATTAATTTTCTCCAAGAAGATTTGGCGATCTCAGCCGCTTCTCTGTCTGTGGCTTTGCGTCATCGGGAGCAGGATACAGGCTCTTTAACCATGATCCTGTGGCAGTATGGGTTGATTACCCTAGAGCAGTTAGAACAAATTTATGATTGGTTGGAGACTGCATAGGTAAGCAATGGAATACTAGAAAATCCATTGCTGGTAACTATTCTGGTCAATATTCTGGCGGCTAACTGTATGCAAATTCAATATGAAACGGTTGAGCTAATTCAGGAGAAATAAGGTATGTCAAGTCAACTCTGCCCTGGGCAAAGTTTGATAGATCGAAAAATTGATGCTGAGAATTTTGAATTATTGACATCCAAATTAAAAGGGCAAGTTGATCAAATCACTTGCCCTTTTATTGTTAGAAGTCAGGAGTCAGGAGGCAGGAGTCAGAAGGCAAGGGGCAGAGGGCAGGAGGAAGTTGATAACCCAGTCCCCAGTCCCCAGTCACTGACCTTATCCAAAAACCTTAGCAGCAGCGGCGATACCAGCACCAGGGGTAAAGTTTTCATAGCCAACTTCTGCCAGTACAATTTCTAATGATGCGATACAACTGAGAATATCGCGATCGCTCACAAATCCTAAGTGACCAATACGGAAAATTTTATTACTCAGATGGTCTTGACCACCAGCTAAAGCAATATCAAACCGCTTTTTCATCAATGACCGAATTTTATCCGCTTCCATTCCCGGTACTGATACAGCGGTAATAGCTGGACTAGCGCATTCATCCGCTGCAAACAATGGCAGATTTAAAGCCTTCATCGCTGCACGAGTCGCATTTTTTTGGCGTTCATGACGGGCAAAAATTGACTCTAAACCCTCTTTTTTCATCATCCCCAAGGTGGTGTGTAGTGCCACAATTAAGTTAACTGGGGGAGTAAAAGGAGTTGTATTTTTAGCTGTAGATTTGCGATATTTACCTAAATCTAAATAATATTTTGGCAACTTCGCAGTTTTGTAAGCTTCCCAAGCTTTAGGACTTACAGACACAAATCCTAAACCGGGGGGTATCATATAGCCTTTTTGAGAACCGGAAGCTACTACATCCAATCCCAAAGCATCAACAGCCACATTGTAAGCACCCAAACTGGTGACAGCATCAACAATAATTAAAGCTTCCCTATGTGCTTTTACATGACTATTGATAGCTGCCAAATCATTGATTACACCTGTAGAAGTTTCGCTGTGGGTGATAATGACAGCTTTAATTTCTTTGTTGGTGTCAGCTTGTAAAATTTCTCCAAACTTAGCCGGGTCTAAAGGTTGTCCCCATTCTGCGGTGACAACTTCCACATTTAAACCAAAAGCTTGACCAACTTCTACCCAACGTTCACCAAACTTACCATTAGAACCCACCAAAATGCGATCGCCAGGAGACAGAAAATTAATAATTCCCGCTTCTACCGCACCAGTACCGCTAACATTCAGCATCAGTACATCATTTTGGGTTTGGTGCAGCCATTTCAGGTTTTCTGTCACCTCGCCCATCATGTTACTAAATTCACTGGTACGGTGTCCAATGGGGTGTTTAGCCAAAGCTAGTAAAGCTGCTTCTGGAACTGGAGTAGGTCCAGGAATCATCAACATTAACTTATCGTCCATTATCTCTATCCCAAAAATCCAATAAGATTCAAAATCCTTTGAGGATGATTTAATTCTGATGGCAAATTTTAGACATTCATCTACAAATTCAATCAGTCTGTCATCAGAAGATTATAGTACCTGAGAGAGTCACATCTGCTCTAGGCATAAACTTAAAAATTAAAGGCAAAAAGGCCAGCTTTCGGTTTTCCTTTTCACCTTTCCTCTTTATTTTTGATCAGAAACCACTTGATTGGTAATTGGTAATCGGTAATTGGTAATACAATTTTGGATTTTGGATTTTGGATTGTTTTTGACAATTCCAATCTAAAATCTAAAATCTAAAATCTAAAATTTTCTTTCCCAGTCACCAGTCCCTAGTCACCAGTCCCTAGTCACCAGTCACCAGTCCCCAGTCCCCAGTCCCCAGTCTTATTTACCAAAAAGATGATTAATTGCCAATTTTGGATCTGGTTGTTTTACCAAAGACTCACCAACGAGTACAGCGGATGCTCCGGCTGTTTCTACTATACTTAAATCCTCTGGTGTATGTAGTCCTGACTCACTGACGACTAAAATATTTTTCTCATGTAATTGACTACCTCTTGCTTTCAGTAGTTCGCAGGTGGTTTGGAGGTCAACAGAAAAATCTTCTAGGTTGCGATTATTGATACCAACTAAAGAAACACCATCTAAAGCTAAAACTCGGTCAAGTTCTTCTAAACTATGTACTTCAATCAAAGCCGCCATTTTCAGAGCGTTGGCAATTTTAATGAAATACTGTAAATCCTGATCACTAAGAATTGCCGCTATCAATAGAACTGCATCTGCGCCATTCACTCGCGCCAAATACATTTGATAAGGATAAATAATAAATTCCTTACATAATAATGGTAAATCTACGGCAGCACGGACTAAAGATAAGTTATCAAAACTACCTTGAAAAAACTTTTTATCTGTGAGAACAGAAAGACAACTTGCACCACCTTCTTCATAAGCTTTAGCAATTTCTACCGGGTCAAAATCTGCCCGTAAAACCCCTTTGCTGGGGGATGCTTTTTTTACTTCTGCGATTAATGCAGGTTTAGTTTTTCCTTGACGCAACGCAGCAACAAAATCACGGGTAGGAGGTAAGGAAAGAGCTTTTTTTTGCAGTTCTTTTAACGGCAATTTTTCCCGCATTTGTTCAACTTCTGTTTCTTTATACCAAACAATTTCTTCAAGAATATTATTTGGTTCAGCATCCTCTAATACTGCTTGGTAGCGAACAATAGAAACATCAATAGCTGGACTAGGTTGACGACGACGAATTTGCATACTGGGGACTGGGGACTGGGGACTGGGGACACTTCGACAAGCTCAGTGCATCGCTGGGGACTGGGGACTGGGGACTGGGG
>NZ_JACJUZ010000135.1:0-5590 GCF_014299995.1 Sphaerospermopsis sp. LEGE 00249
GGACTGGGGACTGGGGACTGGGGACAGTTAAGAGTTTTTAGCAATTACCAATTACCAGCCCTAACTAAATAACTAACAACATAATTGATCATGACTTTAGATTTCATTAGAATTTCGCCAAAAACAAAGCAAAAACCAGCCGCGCTCATCGTCACGTTACACGGGTGGGGTGCAAATGCCCAAGATGTAGAATCTTTATCCTCTTATTTCAATTTACCTGATTGTGAATTTTTGTTTCCCAATGCCCCTTATCCCTATCCCTATTCCCCAGTTGGTAGGGCGTGGTATGATTTGCGGGACGAGAATATGTATCAAGGATTGCCAGAAAGTCGTCAATTATTGATAGATTGGTTGCAGTCTTTAGAAAGCATGACAGGAGTGCCTTTGTCTCGCACCGTTTTGAGTGGGTTTTCTCAAGGTGGTGCCATGACGTTGGATGTAGGTTTAACTTTACCCTTGGCTGGTTTAGTTGTCATGAGTGGGTATCCACATCCTCAACTTGCTAACTTACAAAAAGGCAATTTTCCACCCACATTAATTATGCACGGCACACAGGATCAAGTTGTACCATTGTCAGCTGCTACCAAAGCTAAGGCAGTGGCAGAAGCATTAGGAGTGGTAGTCGAATATCATGAATTTGTGATGGGACATGAAATTAATTTAGAAATGCTGGAGGTATTGCGAAAATTTGTGATCAAGACAATTGCGGATGGCTAAGTTATCAATTTTTTACAATTGAGGAGAAAAATCAGCTAAATATTTACAAATTTCATGCCCACTAATTAGTAATATAGATTGGGTGGGATATTTTAGCTCATTTAGCTCAACTCCACCTACGGCTGAATGCGAGTGCTGCAAAAGGGAGGGGCAAGCATTATGACAACTCTAAGCATTTCCAGAAAAGAAATTGCTGCTATGACAGCAACAGATATAAAAGATTTGGCTACTCGTCTGGAATTGGATAATTATAGCAATGCTTTTGAGGGTTTAAATGATTGGCATTTACTGCGAGCGATCGCCTTTCAGCGTCCAGAATTAGTTGAGCCTTATATCTACCTATTAGATTTAGAACCCTACGACGAAGCATAGAAATTTTATCTAACAATTCAGAATTTTGTAAGGGTTTGGCCTTGCTAAACCCTTATATAAATCATTTTATGCAAATAATCATTACATGATTCAAACAGATCCATACAAATGGATGCAATAACAATACAGGCTTATGCCAAGCGAGCCATGCTATGAATCCTGGTAAACCGATACAAATTCTTAAAGACCTTGCTAATTTACCAGAATTTAAAAGAGTAATAAATCTAAGCAAAAAGAAAAAACAACGTATGGATGATCATGAATTTGTATTGGGTTTTATTGCTTTCATTTTAACCAGTTATAAAGATTATCCAGTAAATAAAGGTCGCAACTATTTTTTACATGAAGCTATGAAAAAATTAAACAAAATAGACTCTAATTTGATAGAAACCATAGAAAATAAGTTTACTATAGCAATGAAAGCAGCTTATAATATTTTTGAAAATACTGCTTTTCGGAAATCTTCAAGCTCTCCTGTGAATAAATCTCTTTTTGAATCTTGGTCAGTCACTTTAAGTGAATTAAATCCACAACAAATTAAAAAATTAATCGAGAATAAAACAATCTTAAAAGAAAAATTTAGACAAAAGATGAAAGATGACCCTAATTTCCTTAAATCTGTATCTCAAGTTTCTAGTAAAGTTCAATATCGTTTTGAAGAAATTAATCAAATAGTTCAAGAGGTTTTATCATGTTAAGTTCTTTAACTTTAAAAAATTTTAAGCCATTTGAAAACCAGTCTTTTGCATTCAAGCCATTAACATTCTTTTCTGGATTAAATAGCACTGGTAAATCGTCTTTACTGCAATCTTTATTACTGTTACGTCAATCCTATCAACAAGATTTATTAGATGATATAGGTCTGGCATTAAACGGTGATTTAGTATCTATAGGTACAGGAAAAGATGTACTTTTTAAACGAGCTAAAGAAGATTCAATCACATTTGAAGTTGGTATAAATAATAATATTCAAGGTACTTGGATTTTTGATTATGATCGTACATCAGATGTCATTCAAATATCTAATTTTTCTATTGTTGATGAAAAAATTTATAAGTCTAGTCTGTTTACAGATAAATTTCATTACTTAAAAGCAGAGAGAATAGCACCTAGAAATTATTTCCAAATGTCGGATTTTCAAGTTAGACAACATCAACAAATTGGTAGTCAAGGAGAATTTACTGCCCATTTCTTAGCTATAAATGAATATAAAAAAATTTCCCATAGTCAACTATTACATCCATCAATACAGTCTGATATTTTAAAAAGTCAAGTTGAAGCCTGGTTAGGAGAAATTAGCCCTGGAACAAGAATTGATATAGAGCTACATTCAGCAATGGATTTAGTAAATTTACAATATTCCTATGAAGATAATAATTTCTATCGTTCAACTAATGTAGGGTTTGGAATTACCTATACTTTACCAATTATTGTCGCCATATTATCTGCCGCCTCAGATACATTGATTTTATTAGAAAATCCAGAAGCTCATCTTCATCCTAGAGGACAATCTAAGATGGGAGAATTAATTGCCTTAGCAGCAAGTTGTGGTATTCAAATAATATTAGAAACTCATAGCGATCATGTTCTCAATGGTATTCGTAAAGCAGTAAGACATAATAAACTTGAGGCTGATAAAGTGCAAATTAACTACTTTGAAAGATATTTAAAAAAAGGACAACCAACAACAGAAATTATTACTCCTCGAATTTATCCAGATGGAGGGATTGATAAATGGCCTGATGGTTTTTTCGATCAAGCTGAAAAAGATTTAATGGAGTTACTATAAATGCACTTTTTGATTAATGAGCTTTCTTTTATTGGACAAGCATCTAATAATTATGAAGCTGATGAATTAATGAAACATATTTTTCAAATTATTACAGAAATAAGTGTTATTCAAAATGGTGATCCGATTCAAACTCATAGTAGTTTTGCTTCTCAAAATATATCCTCTGAGTTAACTGTTAGTCAATGGATTTTTGAGAATAAAAATTCAAAAAATTCTGAACAACAAAAAATCGCTATGATTCTACTGAGACTTTTAAGTAAGGGACTTTTTGTTGATGTACAAAATTTACTCAATGATTGCAAGTGTCATTATCAGAATATAGATGTTACATCAAGTTCATTAGCTGGTGCTGTTAAACTTCCAGGAATATTAATTAGTTTACAAAATAACCCTGATTTTGTTACAGAAAACATTGAAGTTGAATTTCAAGAAGGTACAAATGATTTAGAAAATAGAACTGTCAAGAATTTAACTCAAATTACCTAAGCTATCAAAATATGTCCTCGTTATAAACTTCATTCTAAACATGATCTTTCAGGATATTGGAAAAATGCTACACCTATGAATTTAAAAGATCAAGAAGCTCAAAAAGTGTTAAATAGTTCTATATGTAGCAGTAATAACAATAGTGAAAAACGTTATGGATATGATAAAAAAACTGATAAATTTTATGTGTTTCATTCAGACAATACCTTTGATGAACAAGGTTATCCAACCTATCATGGATTTCCAATTCCTGAAGATCAAGTCCCTAAAGAAGTATTAAATAAAATAAAGAGATAATGCCATCATTTATAAATCCCAAATCCAAAAAAGTTATTGTTGCTATATGCGGCGGTATTGCAGCTTATAAAGTTTGTGAATTGGTTTCTAGTTTGTTTAAATCTGGGGTAGAAGTGCGAGTAATTCTCACAAATTCCGCTCAAGAATTTATCAAACCTTTGACTTTTGCCACTTTATCCCGTCATCAAGCTTATACTGATGATGATTTTTGGCAACCTGTTTATTCTCGACCACTACATATCGAATTGGGAGAATGGGCGGATTTAATTGTCATCGCGCCTTTAACTGCTAATACTTTAGCTAAGTTAGCTTATGGGATGGCAGATAATTTATTAACAAATACTGTTCTTGCTTCTACTTGTCCTGTTTTGTTAGCACCTGCTATGAATACGGATATGTGGGAACAGGTAGCAGTACAAAGAAATTGGCAGCAACTATTGACAGATAAAAGATTTTATGGTATACAAACTGGTTCTGGGTTGTTAGCGTGCGATCGCATCGGTGCTGGAAGAATGGCCGAACCAGAAGAAATATTTGTTTATATTCAATCTTTATTGCATACCCAAGGAAAAAGAGATTTAAGCGGGAAGCGTGTTTTAATCAGTGCTGGGGGAACGAGAGAATATTTAGATCCGGTGCGGTTTATAGGCAATCCCTCCACGGGTAAAATGGGATTAGCATTAGCACAGGCAGCATTGCATAGAGGTGCAAAGGTAACATTAGTGCATTGTCCAGCGAGTTGGGATGCACCTTTAGGAGTTAAAGCAATTTCCGTAGTGAGTGCGGCTCAAATGCAGGCAGCGATGTTAAAAGAGTTAGGAAATGCAGATATAATAGTCATGTCTGCGGCGGTTGCGGATGTGAAACCGAGAGATTATAGTGTAGAGAAATTACCTAAGCGATCGCTCCCTGAAAATTTACCCCTTGCACCAGTACCGGATATAGTTGCTGAACTAGGGAAAATTAAACAACCCCAGCAATTATTAATCGGTTTTGCAGCACAAACCGGGGATATTATCACACCTGCGAAAGAGAAATTACAGAGAAAGAAATTAGATGCAATTGTAGCCAACCCTATTGATAAAATTGGCAGTGGTTTTGGGAGTGATCATAATCAAGCGGTATTTTTAGATAAAGAAGGAAGAGAAATAGAAATTCCCCCTTGTTCTAAGTTAGAAATGGCGCATTATTTGTTTGACTTTATTGTTTACAGCAGGAGGCAGTAGGCAGGAAGCAGGGGGAAGTTAATAACCCAATGCCCAATAACCAATACCCAAAGACAAGAAAATTTTTTTGATCAACCCAACACAATTCCAAAACGGCATACTATAATAGAAATATAAAGCGCATGGGGCTTTAACGGTTTCGACAGGTTGGCGAAAGCTGCTCTGTGATTCAGGTCGAGAGTGAGTCTCCTCTCGCAAATCAAAGGCTCAAACAAAAAGTAAATGCGAACAATATCGTAAGCTTTGCTCGTAAGGAAGCCCTAGTTGCTGCCTAATAGCCTCTTATAGGTCCGAGCGTCTCTGGTTTGACTCCGTTAAGGACTAGAGACCTAACCTCAACGGATGCTCCAGTAAGCGTTCTCTGGTTGGCTTGCTGGCTAAGACTAAATCAGAGCATCCTACGTTCGGGACAATGAACGATTCCCGCCTTGAGGGTCAGAAAGGCTAAACCTGTGAATGAGCGGGGGGTAAATACCCAATTTGGACATGGGTTCAATTCCCATAAGCTCCACTTAAAATAATTAACAAGTCCACTTACATATCAAAATGTAAGTGGATTTTGTTTTTGAGGTTTAAGTAAGTGGGTGTTAAAAATTTTTTCTGTTTCTTGTAGGGGCGAAGCATTCGGGTGATAACCTATCGCTGAAACCAGTTTATATTCTGTCCGAATGCTTCGCCCTTACGATTAATGAATCGGTGT
>NZ_JACJUZ010000015.1:0-82534 GCF_014299995.1 Sphaerospermopsis sp. LEGE 00249
CCCAATGCCCAGTCCCCATTCACCAGTCCCCAGTCCCCAGTCCCCAGTCCCTATAGCGTGCCAAAACCTTTTTTCTTTTTCTCTTTCTTTTTCTTTTTCGCTGCTGGTGCGCCGCCGGGATAACCGCGCCAACCGGGTGCAGGACGGTTTCCTGCGGCTAGGGGGTTGCCCATACCACCGCCAAACATTCCTGGCATTCCGGGGAAATTTCCTTGTCCCATTTGCTGCATGAGCGATCGCATTTTTTGGAAATCTGCTACCAACTTACTCACGTCTGATTCTTTATAACCTGAACCAGAAGCAATGCGTCGCCGCCGACTGGGAGAACTGGCCAATAGTTCTGGATCTTTTCTTTCCTGCTTAGTCATGGAATTAATCATGGCTTCACAGCGTTTTAGCTGGGTTTCCCCTTGCTTCAACTGGTCATCAGAAAGTTTACCCATACCGGGAATCAACTTCATGATGCCACCTAATGAACCCATATTTTTCATTAGGCGTAGCTGTTTTAAGAAGTCTGTAAAATCAAACTTCGCTGACAGCATTTTCTCCTGCATTTTCTCAGCGTCGGCGATGTCGATTTCTTCCTGGGCTTTTTCAACCAAGGTAAGAACATCACCCATGCCCAAAATACGGGAGGCCATGCGGTCTGGATAAAAAGGTTGCAGCGCCTCGACTTTTTCACCCACACCGACAAACTTAATCGGCGCACCGGAAATTTGCCGCACTGACAAAGCCGCACCACCACGGCTATCACCATCCATTTTGGTGAGAATAGCCCCAGTTATACCGATTTGTTGATGGAAAGTACGGGTCAGATTTGCTGCTTCTTGCCCTGTCATTGCATCCACGACTAACAGAGTTTCATCTGGTTCAATATTTGACTTGATGCGGGCTAATTCCGCCATCATGTCTTGGTCAATTTGTAAGCGTCCAGCGGTATCAACAATTACTGTGTTAATACCTTCTGATCTGGCACGTTCTACCCCTTGACGGGCTATTTCTACAGGATCGGCATCACTGCCCATCTCAAATACGGGTACGTTAATTTGCTTACCCAGTGTAATTAACTGATCAATAGCTGCGGGACGATATACGTCTGTGGCGACTAACAAACAACTACGATCTAATTTTCTTAAATGTAGAGCTAATTTAGCAGTAGCGGTGGTTTTACCAGTACCTTGTAAACCTGCCATCAAGACAACGGTAGTTTTATCCTTAACTTCTGCTAGGGGAACATTTTCCTCCCCCATCACCTGTACCAGTTCATCATAAACAATTTTGATAAACTGCTGGTCAGGACGTACACCAGCTATGACCTCAGATCCCTGGGCTTTGGTTTCGACTTCAGCTATAAAATCTTTAACTACCTGGAGGTTAACATCTGCTTCCAACAAAGCCCGACGCACTTCGCGCAATGCGTCTTGAATGTTGGATTGAGAGATTTTATCTTGTCCCCGCAGTTTTTTCCAGGCGGCTTCTAAACGGTCAGATAGTGCATCAAACATAATGTAATTACAATGTACGTGAGTCAGTGAGAAAGTTTAAACCAAGTTTAAACCGCTGGTTTTGCGCTCCAGTCCAGGCAGAATTTTAGGTAAAGTTTTAACCTGTTATAATACCAGCTTAGTAGGTTTTATCCCAAGTGTGGCAACTGGATTATTGAACGTGCCTCTTTCCTTTGTGTCCTTTGCGTACTTTGCGGTTCGTTCTTCCAGGATGAATGTGTTGGTTTGAATCATCAACAAAGTAAAATAGGCGTTAAAATCGATCCAGCCTTTGTATTTTCGTGGTTTTGTTGGAAATAAATCAGAGTGCGGTTCACTGCATAAATCCTCACTGTCAACGTCCTTATCCCCAACCTTGGGGCAACAAATTTTGTAACAGCTGTGGCAGTCCGTTAAAGTTAGTAGACCGCTATTACCCACTGAAACCTTTAGGTTCAGGGGGTTTTGCCCAAATTTATACGGTTTGGGATGTCAAAACTCAAACCGAAAAGGTACTGAAAGTCTTGGTGGAAAATTCTCCCAAGGCTTTGGAGTTATTTATCCTAGAAGCGGAAGTTTTAAGTAATTTCCGCAATTCTGGTGTGCCTCAAGTTGACGCTGATGGGTATTTTCAAATCAGTGTGACTCATCCTAAACCACAGCAGTTAGCTTGTCTGGTGATGGAAAAGATTGATGGTTATACTTTGGAGGAAGTGCGTAAAAATTTTCCTCAAGGATGTCCAGAGGATTTGGTGTTAAATTTGCTTTCCCAAGCTGTAAAAATTTTACAGGAATTACATCACCGGAAAATTATTCATCGGGATATTAAACCTTCTAATTTAATGTTGCGTAGTCCTGCACCTAATGCACTTTTACAAGCAGAACAATTGGTGTTAATTGATTTTGGTGGGGCTAAACAATTTAGTGGGGGAATATTGCGATCACCTTCTCCTTCTACTCGTTTATTTTCTTCTGGTTACAGTCCACCAGAACAAATTACAGGAGGTAATGTTGGTCCTGCGGCTGATTTTTATGCTTTGGGACGAACAATGATTGAATTACTTACAGGTAAATATCCACAAGAATTGGAAGATCCGATTACTGGGGAATTAAACTGGCGTAAGTGGTGTAATGTTAATATTCAACTAGCAGATTTATTAGATGAAATGATACAGGCGGATGTGCGATCGCGTCCAGCCCATGCAGCTATTATTCAAAAACGTTTATTAGCAATTAATTCTGTAAAATCCAAAAAATTACAAAAATCACAACTAGGCTTTTTTACCCAAATTAAAAATACTATCGTCCAAACTATCACAGAAATTACCCAAGCTGTAGGTAATACAACTTTATTTACAGTGCAAGCAATTTTCAACTTTTTGAAAGCTTGTTTAGCGACAATTTGGGCAATAATTTTAAGTTTTATTGGTGCGAGTGTGGGAACTATTGGTGGTTTTTTACTGGCTTATCAAACTAAATCAGGTGCTTTTGTGGCAGAATTTATATCACGCCAATCATCCCAATTCATCCCCAATTTTACACCTACTAATCCCAAGGAAATTATCATTTATGCTGTTGCTGGTTTAGGTACTGCTTGGGGAATTACTTTATCTGGAAGTTTTGGACAAAAACGACGTTTTTTAGTATCAGCCATGATGGCTTTAATAGGCTATAGTTCAGGTTGGATAACTTGGCAATTTATTAAACCACAGAATAACCCTGAAGGATTAATTGCCTGGATGTTAATCTCAATTTCTTTACTCACTTTGGGTTTAGGTCTGCGTACCCATTACCTAGCTTACGCTTTTATAGCTGCTTTTGGTAGTGCTAATATTGTCGCAGGTTTAATTCATTTAGGGATAAAAACTTCATTGGTTGATTTTTCCGATCCACCAAATTGGGTAGAGTTATTACAGCATATAGCTTTTTTTGGTTTTATTGGTGTTTTAATTAGTCTTTGTTTAGGTTTAAGTTATTACATTATTGTTCCTTGTTTGCGTTGGTTAGGATGGAGATAATTGATAATTGATAATTGGTGATTGGTGATTGGTGATTGGTGATTGGTGATTGGTGATTGGTGATTGGTGATTGGTGATTGGTAAAATGTTTTATAAATTAATTAGGACTTACGCATTGACAGGAACAACCAAATATGAGGTATGGCTTTCGGGCATTTTAACATGATTTTTTGATTATTTTTGAGCGATAGCGAAGCGCTGCTGCAAGCAGTTCGCCGATAGCGTAGCGTGGCGTTAGCCATAAACTTTTCAAACATCCTCTTAGTTAGGGCTTGCTGAATAAACCCAAAATACTCGTAAATCAAAGGTTTGAGGCTGATCAGGAGGAAAGAAAGTGCAAGATTTTTGAAGGGTATACCTTAAAAACTGTGCATTTTGGGTCTGATAAATTAGAAAATCTGGGGATAACAGATAGCTAAAACTATTCCCTATTCCCTATTCCCTATTCCCTGCCTCAACGAAGGGACTTTTTCAGCAAACCCTAGTTAGGTACAAATGGAAATCATAAAACCCTTGTGGAACAGGCATCTTGCCTGTTAGCTTTGTAGATCATAACTTAGGAAAGGGCTGTAACTATACGTTTTTATATATTTAAATGTGATTAAGTAATATAAATATTAACTCAAGCCCCTTAAAACAAGATCCCCCTAGCGGCTTTTTTGTCCAAACTAGGGGGATCACATATTGCGTAGACTATAAATCTTTCGGTATAGGCAATTAAGTCAAATATATCCAATATATTTCATTTTGCCTACCCCTAGAACGATGATTTAACAAAATTTTATATTATTTTTACAATTACCTAAGCCTTGAGAAGTAGTTGCTAATTTTGTATATGCTGATACAAAAGGCTGGGACTTTATCAGGCATATCAGCACAAAAAGGACAAGCGATCGCAGTCAAATATTCACATCTGTGGTACAAAAATATTATCAATTTTTGTCTGCATCTGTGATGCAAAATGTGAAAGTGTGTGATATACTAGTTGTGAGTTCAAAAAGCGTAGATCCTTGAAAAGCGGTGAAAGTCCTGATCTGAGAGTGCGGAGAGTTAGAATTAACCTAACCATAGTTCCTGTGTGCCAGGAAATCCTATAAATTAGACGAAATAAAACATTTTCAAGAGTAGCTAATCAAATCAGAACTGAAAAAAGGTAAAAGTAGTTCGGAACTCTATCTGATGATAGAAACCGAATATTGTGGCTTGTAGTTAGCCATCTAAGGTGTAGAACCTTAGCAAGCTAGAAATATTTGACTATATTTTTAGTAACTATGTTATACTTACAAAAGTATATGTAAGGGCGCGTGGCTCAGTGGATAGAGCAACAGATTCCGGTTCTGTGGGTCGGGGGTTCAAATCCCTCCGCGCTCGTTTTGTAGTTTACCAGATTATTTGTCCGCGTTGACAAATTGCTTGTCGCCCCCTCAAGTCATTGCCATACTATAAGTATGGCAAAACTTTTCTTGCGTTGCACACAGTATGGACAATGCACCGTATCAACCCACAATTCATCCCTCTATTATGCAACGCCATTGTTTCTAGCGGGAGCATCATAAAAACCCTTACTTTTAGGGTTTTCAGCTATTTAATTCAAATGCCAGGAACCAGACTTGAACTGGTGACACGAGGATTTTCAGTCCTCTGCTCTACCGACTGAGCTATCCCGGCGCGGGTTTTTTTATGTTCGCCACGATTACTAAATGTAGCAGAGGAAAAAGGATTAGTCAAGGGGTTTCTCAAAAAAAATTTTATTTATTTTTGATAGCAACCGCCAAGATGAGAAAACCGATATATAAAAAGACTTTCACCCCCATCACTTGTCAGCTGTTCCCTATTACCTGCTTCCCGAACTTCACCCCAGCAAAAACAAAGACGAACACCAGGAACTGCACTAGAACGATACTCGGACCAGAGGCCAGGTTAAACACTCCAGAAACCATCATTCCAGCGATGCTACTACAAGAACCAACTATCACCGATAGAATGAGAAAGCGGCTAAAATGGTGACTGATAAGTTTGGCTGTAGCAGCGGGAATGACTAAAAAAGCATTTACTAATAAAACCCCAACAGCTTTAATTGCCACCGCCACGGCTAAAGATAGTAAAATAACAAACCCATAGCGATATAATTGAACAGGAACGCCCTGGACTTGGGCAACATCAGGGTTAAGGGTTAACAAAATTTGCGATCGCAAAGTTGACAATAAAAAAATGCTGCTACCCAACAGCACCAGCAACGTCAAAATTAAATCCGTCCTATCAATAGCCAGAATATCGCCAAATAATACCGCCATCAAATTACCACGATATCCCTCAATCATGCTGCTGAGGATCACACCAATAGCTAATGACCCGGATAGGACTATACTCAGAACACTATCACTAGCTAAATCTGTTTTGTCAATTAAATAGAGGACAACTACACCAAAAATTAAAGTAAATGGCAACAACATCCAATGAGGATTTGTATTTAGTAACACTCCTAATGCTATCCCTACTAAGGCTGCATGACCAACAGCATGACTAAAAAAAGATAACTGGCGCAAAGTCACAAAGCTACCCAGTAAACCGCCCAGTATCCCCATTAATACAGCACCGATAATGGCACGTTGCATGAAGGGGAATTGTAATAAGTTTACCAATTGAGAAAAGTTATTAACACCAAACAAAAACCAGTTGCTTTGAACATAAATCAATAAATTCATATCTTTGATTTTACAATGATTTTAATCTATCCTAGAGATAAGGTGATTGGTGACTGGTGATTGGTGACTGGTGATTGGTGATTGGTGATTGGTGACTGGGGAAAATAAAGTTCAATGTTAAAACTTCTATTCCCAATTCCCAATTCCCAATTCCCAATTCCCAATTCCCAATTCCCTATTATTTAATGATGGTGTTGATAACGACTAAAACCAGGACCATAAGTTGCTAAGAGATTTTGTGGTGAAAGGGCAATTTCTGGATGTCCAGAACACACTAAAGTTTGATTGAGACAGATGACGCGATCGCAATGACGATTTACCATATCAATATCATGGGAAACCTGCAAAACTGTCCAATTTTCCTCCTGTTTTAACTCATTTAGCAAGGCATAAAAATCAGCCGCACCTCGCATATCTACCCCAGCAAAAGCTTCATCCAATACTAGGAATTTTCGCGGAATTACCAAACAATAAGCTAACAATACCCTTTTTAGTTGACCACCACTAAGAGTACCAATAGCTTGATTTTTTAAATGATAAGCATCTGTACGTTGTAAAGCTGCTTTGACTGCGGCTGATTTTTCTTGTTTGTTTTGCCAAAACTTGGATAAAAATAGATGTTTATTTTGACCTTTTACCTTTTCCCTGTCACCTATTCCCAGTTCTACTAACTCACTTACAGAAATAGGAAAACTGCGATCAAAAATAAAGTTTTGAGGCATATATGCCAATTCTTTACGCAAATTTCCTAACCGAGAAATGGGGCGACCAAAAATTTCAATTGTTCCAGAACTACGAGGAATTAAATCTAAAATAGCTTTAACCAAGGTACTTTTACCAGCGCCATTTGGTCCTACTATTGCTGTATCTGTTCCGGGAAATAATGCAAAGGAAACATCCCGTATAGCTAAATAGCTTCCTTGATAGACGGTTAAACCTTCTACTTTTAATATTGGCAATAATGTTTTTGATTCTTGTTCGTCAGTCATTCGATTTTAGATTTTGGATTTTGAATTATCAATTATCAATTATCAATTATCAATTATCAATTATTGACATCCTGCTGCTAAACTCTGCAAATTATTTCTCATTGCTTGGAAATAATATTGTGGGTTGGTTTCCCCAGTTTCTAAAGAACTAAGAGGATACAAAGTTAATTTCAAATCTTGAGAAAGGCTATTCAGTAATTTATTGTCTACTCCTGGTTCACTAAATAAAGCTTTTACTTGGTACTTTTTCACTGCATTGACGGCTTTTTTTACGTCTGCTGGTGAAAGTTGATCTTCGGGAATTTTCACCACTGCAACTTGCTTGAGGTTGTATCTTTGGGCTAGATAAGGAAAGGCATCATGAAAGGTGATAAAAGTACAGTTGGGTGTTTTGCTTAAAGTCTGCTGAAATTCATTATTTAATTTTTCTAATTCTTGAATATAAGTGGCAGCATTAGTTTGATAAACTTCTTTATTGGCTGGATCAGCTTTAATTAAACCATCTCTAATATTGATCACTTGCTGTTTGGCAAAAACTGGATCTAACCAAACATGAGGGTTTCCCTCTGCGTGTTCATGTTTGTGATCATGATCGTGATTGTGACCTTTTACTTCCTCTATTGGTGATATATCATCTACTACTTTAATACCTTTACTGGCATCAATTTCTATTAATTTGGAATTTTCTGCATTTTTGATGGTATTGCTAAGAAATTCTTCCATACCTAAGCCATTTTTTACTAAAATTCTGGCTGTGGCGATCGCCTTCACATCATCCGGTGTAGCCTGATATTCATGCACATCTGTACCTGGTGGAATTAAAATCTCTACATCTGCTACATCTCCAACTACAGCTTTTGTAAACAAATACACGGGTAAAAACGTAGTTACTACTTTAGTTTTTTCTGAGTTTTGTACCTTTTCTACTGGTGACGGTGATGACTGAACCGCATTTTGCGCTGTGTTGTTTTGTGTTTGCTGACAACCAGAGGCAATTAAACAGCAAAATAAAGTAAATATTAGCCCAATAGGCTTTTTATAGACTTTTATCTCTTGTTTTGTAAGATTAACTGTCATTTGCTTTTCCTCTCTTTAGCAGAATTTTTGATTTTAGGTCAATTTTTCATTGAAAATTATACTCATTATACATTAATATAAGAACCATTATCATTTTCACATAATACTGACAACAAAATTATGCACTATTTACAAGATGCTTTGATTTAAGTAATGTAGATTACATTTTTTTCTGGGAGACCGCTTTAAGATTAGTTTTTTTAAGTGCTGAGGGATTTTTGGCTACATGGTTGTAAAAATGACCTTAATTAGCTTTGTCAAAAAACGTAGCAAATAAACTTCTCGGTACAGTTGTGAAATAACAATGGGTGTGTGGAAAAATGGCTAAAAAGTGGAATCATCTTACCAGTCCAGCTATTTGCAGCATTATACTATGTGCAAATACATCTGTTTTCGCAAATGAACCAGCAGGGAAAACAGAAACTAATTATTCTCAGCAAGAGTTAATATCACAAGTTACTTCAGTATCTCAGTTGTCAGATGTACAACCGGGAGACTGGGCATTTCAATCGTTACAGTCTTTAGTAGAACGTTATGGTTGTATTGCTGGGTATCCTAATGGTACTTATCGGGGAAATCGCGCATTAACCAGGTATGAATTTGCAGCAGGTTTGAATGCTTGTTTGGATCGGGTGAATGAATTAATTGCTACTGCAACTGCTGATGGAGTCACAAAACAGGACTTAGCAACTATCCAAAAACTGCAAGAAGAATTTTCTGCCGAACTAGCAACCTTACGGGGGCGTGTGGATGCTTTGGAAGCAAAGACTTCTGAGTTAGAAGCAAATCAGTTTTCGACCACTACTAAACTGCAAGGTCAAGTTGTAGCCGTTGTTAGTGATGTTTTATCAGGTGATCAAGTTAACGGAACACCTATTGCAGATAAAAATACTACCCTTGGGGCGCGGACAAGAATTGAATTTGTCAGCAGTTTTACGGGTAAAGATACACTGTTTACCAGAATTGAGAGTAATAATATTGCCACTGCTAACTTGCTAACAGGGGAAGGAAAGTTGGCTTTTGCAGGTAGTGGTACTACCACTTCTGTACTGGGAACACTATCGTATAGATTCCCTCTAAGTGAGAAAACCCAAGCAATAGCGATCGCCTCCGGTGGTGCAATAGATGACATTACCAGTACAGTGAACATTTTTGACGGTGATGGTGCTTTTGGTGCTTTATCTACCTTTGGTACACGCAACCCAATTTATGGACAAATGGGGGGCGCTGGTTTGGGAGTAACACACCAGTTTAGTAATAGAGTGGGAGTCAGTTTAGGGTATTTAGCAGGTTCAGCTAATAACCCTGCCAGTAGAAGTGGCTTGTTTGATGGTCCTTATGGTGCTTTGGCACAGTTGACAGTTAAACCCAGCGATCGCATTACCCTTGGTTTAACTTACATCAATTCCTATAACACACCACTAGCTACAGGTAGCAATAACGCCACATCTAACTTTTTTACAGGCAATTCATTTTCCAGTAATTCCTACGGTGTGCAAGCATCCATAGGCATTAGTGATAAATTCGTGTTAGGTGGTTGGGGTGGATATACAAACAGTAATGTGTTAACAGGTGCAAGAGGAGATGTTGACATTTGGAACTATGCTGTCACCCTTGGTTTCCGAGACTTGGGTAAAAAAGGTAACTTAGCTGGTATTATCGTCGGCATGGAGCCAAAAGTTACCAGTACAAGTACCAACTTAGCAGCATTCAAAGACCAAAATACCTCATATCACATTGAGGCATTTTATCAATATAAACTCAACGACAATATCACTATTACCCCTGGCGTTATTTGGTTAACCGCACCAGACCATAACACTAATAATAATGATGTAGTCATTGGGGCGTTGAGAACTACCTTTAGTTTCTAGGAACAGGAAATAGCGAATAGCGAATAGCGAATAGCGAATAGGGGCAACCACGGGGGGGTTGCCCCTACTTTGTTAAATAGGGTTTGCTGAATAAACCTAAAACCTTGATATATCAAAGGTTAGAGGCTGATAAACACAGAAATTAGTGCAAGGGTTTTGAAGGGTATACCGGAAAAAGTGTGCATTTTTTGGGATTTCAAGAGATGGCAAAGAAATTTTCAAATCTCCTCCTGACTCCTATGCCCTCACGGAAAGACTTTCTCAGCAACCCCTAAATAAAAAACCAGCCTTCCCACGGGCTGGTCAAAAAAATTTTAAAACGTTGTTCGTGTTGTCTTCTCAGTAGAGTCAAAACCAAATTGCGCGTTCCCAAAATGTAACGGGCAACTTTTCTTAACAAGATTGTAACAGGCAGTACAGATTTTTCTATGAAATTCTCAAAAAATATCTTCCCTCAGTTAAGGAAGTCTTTATATTTACAGGCAGATGAGGAAGATCCGTCAAGGTCTAAAAGTCAGGAAGTTATGACAGGAGTTCAGGAGTCAAAAGGTAAATAGGGGTTGCTGAGAAAGTCTTTCCGTGAGGGCATAGGAGTCAGGAGTCAGGAGTCAGGAGTCAGGAGTCAGGAGTCAGGAGGAGATTGGAAAATTTCTTTGCCATCTCTTGAAATCCGAAAAAATGCACACTTTTTCTGGTATACCCTTCAAAACCCTTGCACTAATTTCTGTGTTTATCAGCCTCTAACCTTTGATATATCAAGGTTTTAGGTTTATTCAGCAAACCCTAAATATTTCTCCCCAGTCACCAGTCCCCAGTCACCAGTCACCAGTCCCCAGTCACCAGTCACCAGTCACCAGTCCCCAGTCACCAGTCACCAGTCCCCAGTCACCAGTCACCAGTCACCAGTCACCAGTCACCAGTCACCAGTCACCAGTCACCAGTCCCCAGTTACCAGTCACCAATCACCAATTACCTGTGGCAATATTGTAATGAAGTAATATTACACTCAACTTAGCAACCGAGATGATAGGAAACACACTTGTAGGAAGATACCAGATTATCCGCCATCTGGGAGGAGGGGGATTTGGAGAAACTTATGTTGCTTCTGATACTCACTTACCTGGTTCTCCTCAGTGTGTTGTCAAAAAACTCAAGCCTCAATCTAGTAACGCTGCAACTTTAGAAATAGCCAGACGTTTATTTGATACTGAAGCGCAGGTTTTGTACAAGTTAGGTACTCATGATCACATTCCCCAACTTTTAGCATACTTTGAGGAAAATGCCGAATTTTACCTTGTTCAAGAATTTATTCCTAGTCATGATCTCTCCCAAGAGTTATTACCAGGAAAAACCCTCACTCAAGATCAGGTAATTTCTCTATTACAAGAAATTTTGGAAATTTTAGACTTTGTACATCAACAAAAGGTAATTCACCGTGATGTTAATCCCCGCAATATCCTCAGACGTGATCAAGATAGTAAACTAATTTTAATTGATTTTGGGGCAGTTAAAGAAATTACCACCCAAGTCATTATACCTTCTGGTCAAACTCCCGCTACTGTTGCTATTGGCACACCTGGTTATATGCCTGGAGAACAAGCCCAAGGTACACCAAAATTCAGCAGTGATATCTATGCTTTGGGAATTATTGCTATTCAAGCAATGACTGGTTTATTACCTCAGCAATTAGAAAGAGATGCAGATACTAATGAAATTATTTGGCGGAATCATACCACTGTCACCCCAGAATTTGCCGAATTTATAGATAAAATGATTTGTTATGATTTTCGTCAACGTTATGCTTCAGCCACAGTAGCATTACAAGCACTGCAAGAATTAGTTAAACCTCTCTCTGGAACAATAGTTTTTAGTCCTCCTGCACCAGTTAATCATATCAAACCTCAACCATCTAAAAAATTTCTATTGTTCAAATTAGTATCAGGAATATTTTTATTAAGTTTAGGGGGAATTGCATCAATATATATCTTTAATAAAATCAATACTCATAACGCAGTTGATTTATATAACCAAGGGAATACACTTTTACAACTCCAAAGATATGAAGATGCACTGGCAAATTATGAAAAAGCAGTAAATATCAAACCTGATTATTTTCCAGGATGGTATGGTCAAGGTAAAGCATTATTTGAATTGAAAAAATATCAACAAGCAATCACAGCTTATGATAAAGCAATTCAAATTCAACCTGATTATTTAGAAGCTTGGATTGGTAGAGGTTTTGCCTTATCAAGTTTACAGCGATATACAGAAGCAATTTCTGCTTTTGATAAAGCCTTACAAATGAAAGATGATTATCCAGCAGTGTGGAATGCTAAAGGTGATGCTTTCAGAAATTTAAAACAATATGATAATGCTATTAAGTCTTATGATCAAGCAATTGAATTGCAATCCGATAATTATGAATCTTGGTATAAAAAAGGTTTGTCTTTACAAAATATCAAACAATATAATGATGCAATTACAGCTTATACACAAGCAGTAGAACTAAAACCAGACTATACAGCAGCTTTATATAATTTGGGTAATTCCCTAGTAAATTTAAACCGCTATGAAGATGCTTTAAAAGCCTATAGTCAAGTCGTCCAATATCAACCCAGTCATTACCAATCTTGGTTTTCTAGAGGTAATATTTTAGTGACATTAAGAAGATATGCTGAAGCAATTGACTCATTTAAGGAAGTGATTAAATATCATCCTAGTAATTATCAAGCTTGGTATACTTTGGGATGGTCACTACATCAAAGTCAACGTTATACAGAAGCGATCGATGCTTATAAAAAAGCAATTTCTTTGAAAGCAAATGATTATCAAGCATGGTATAATTTAGGAAATTCACAATATAAGTTACAGAGATATGAAGATGCTTTTGCATCCTATAATAAAGCAGTTACTTACAAAAAAAACCACTATGAAAGTTGGTACAGCATGGGCAATGCGTTATTCAATTTACAACGATATCAAGAAGCGATAAAATCCTATGATCAAGCTATTAAATATAAGCCCGATTACCAACAAGCAATAGAAGCCCGCAAACAGGCAGAAAATCAAATCCAACCCGACAAATCTCTCCCAATTGTTGTACCTATTTTGCCCATGTCTAATTAATGAAAACCCCTCGACACCTGAAAATTAAATAGTGTAGATTGATTAAACTAGTAAACTAATTCATGTCAGATATTCACTTCTCGCGGGTAATCTGGTAAATATAAAGATGTCGTTTTAATATCTGATTCAATCTGATTCCATCTATAGATTTGATTCATAAAAGAAACTTTTTTACTACTGACTACTTCTTGCAGTTTCTCTCTAATCTGTTGCTTTTCCTTATACTCCTGGATTTTGATTTGAGATTGAGGATATACATCAGTATCTTCAGGAATTTTTTCCAGGAATTTGATTGCACCAGCAAAGTCTTTCCTTAAAGCTTTATGATAAGCTGAATGTAAAAAATATTCGGCTCTAATTTGCCTTTTCTGATTGTATTCAGCTAATTTTTGTTGCACTATAGCACCAGCAGAACTTTCTGGAGGAATTTGGCGCAGATATTCTAAAGCAGCCGAAAAATCTCTCTTTTCTGCGCTGGCGTAAGCTTTATTTAATAAAGTTTGTGTTTTTGCTTCTAGGTTAGTTTCTGTTTTTTCAATTAGTTGTTCTCGTTTAGAACGCCAATAGGAAGTGTAGGGAATTTGCGTCACAGCGTCCATGGCATCTAACAAATTACCTTCATCTAATGCTTGTTCAGCTACTAAATAATTTTTAGTATCATTGTGCCATTGCTTTTGCCATTCTGCAATTGTCTCTTGAGCTTCTGGATAGACGTTGCTATAGGAGGGAATTGTTTTGGCTAAACTAATTGCTTTTTCTAAATTACCGGTTTGATATTCTGTAATTGCTTCAGATAAAGTTGCTGTTTCTGAATTAGCTTGAGAACTAGTAGCTAAAGCATAAACTCCCAAACCAACTACCAAAGAATTAATGGTGATTCCCCATTTCATTCCTGCTAATAATGGATCTAATTTTTTATTTTTATCTGCAACAGCTTTTTTGGTAGTAATGGGAAACTTTGAAGTCGCAATTGCAGATGCCCGATGCTTCCATGTTATGTGTTTAAATACCCATAGTGCTTCGCTGGCAGATTGAAATCTTTCCTGATAATTATAGCGAATCATTTGGCTGATAAAAACAGCCAGATATTCGTCAATGATCGTATCTTCACAAGTCCAAGGAATTTCATTATTAGCAGGATCAATTTTTAATTGCAGTGGTGTTAATCCTGTTAAACCTTGGAGTACAATCATTCCCAAAGCATAAATGTCACTATTGGGTTGTGTTTGTCCTAAAAATTGTTCTGGTGGGATGTAACCCAATGAAGTCACGGGAATCTGGGAAATAGGTAATTCGGCATCCGTGCTAAAATCAATGGGTTGAATTGAACCAAAATCTATTAGCACTAATTTATCATCACTAGAACGTCTGATTAAATTTTCTGGTTTGATATCACAGTGAATAAAACCTTGAGAATGGACAAATTCGAGGATATTTAATGCATCTTCGAGAAATGTCATCGCTTGGGTGGTACTCCACTTCTGTCCCTTGTTTTTATTTATCTTTAATTCTACGGATAAGGGTTGTCCGTAAATATATTCCTGTACTAAATAAAACTGTTCATTTTCTTCAAAGCAGGTGATCAGTTTAGGAATTTGGTCATGTTCTCCTAAATGCTTCAGGGTTTCGGTTTCGGTGAGAAAACTTAGTCTGAGGTAGTCAAAGTAGGAATTAGATTGATAGTGGTTGACTTTTAGCTGTTTAACAACGTATCTGGGTCTTTCTGGGTAATCAACATCTTTGGTATCTTCGGCAATATAAGTTTGCCCAAAT
The DNA here is from genome assembly GCF_014299995.1 of Sphaerospermopsis sp. LEGE 00249. NCBI lineage: Bacteria > Bacillati > Cyanobacteriota > Cyanophyceae > Nostocales > Aphanizomenonaceae > Sphaerospermopsis > Sphaerospermopsis sp. LEGE 00249. Next base: position 15,047 of record NZ_JACJUZ010000015.1, read on the forward strand.
ACACCTGCACTAAGGCTTTGAATAATTTGGTAGCGACCTTGCAATAATTTTCTGGTGATTTGTTCAGTCATAAGTTCCTTACTGAGAAATCTATTAGATCAGTTGTTACTCACCTCTTCTCAAATTTCTTCCTCTCTCCGGAATAGGGAGAAATGATTTTTTGTAGCTTTCAATAAGGGGGACTTTCAATAAAGACTGCTCTTGAATCTCTATAAATGCCGATATATAGCCAAAAATAACCCAATATCAACTTTTTACAGGGTTTTTCTATCTCACGATTCATCAAAATATCTGTCAAATAAAATACATACAAATCCCGATGTTTTATTAACACCTGGAATAAGTCATATTACTTGCATATATGTCTATTTATTTACTTCTTTGACATTTTTAAGCAGTCTGATGGGTTTTAGGTCTTAGGATCAGGATGGGAGAAATTGAAATCGGTTTGGTGCAGAAATCAAAAAGTGGTAATTTACTTGAGCGATCGCTATTGATATGTGGACGCAGGACTTTTTCAGCATCCCCTAATTAGATACATCACCATTTCCATCAATTTTGCAATTGAGTCTTGATTTATGAGTCTTGATTTCTTAGCTATTAGTTGCCGATTATTTTCTCCCTTACTTCTCCATCTTGCCATCTGCCCCAGGTTCTAGCTTTTATTCACCATCTGTCAAAGGTTTTACGACTTTAGCGATCGCCTCTTGGATAAATACTTTTATAAATTCGTCTCGGCGATTCATCTGAAATTGCTGCTGTACTACTTCCGTCATTCCCCCATCACCCCAATCTTGATCATGGCGAAAATACTCAATAAAGCTTTTCCCGGCAATGCGCGTTAAATAAGCTGCTGTTACTCCTTGAATAGCGCGACCAATGATAAAAGTAGCAACATGAAGTTGCAAAGCCGTTGATAGTAATTCAATAGCTCCTTTAACAATACCTAAACCAGCAATGGTTTTTCCTAAAGATAAGGCTAATTCTCGCCCCCGTTCCATATTCAAATCACAACCGTAAACCCTGCCAATTTCTACCACCATTTGGGCGTTAACTGCGGCGGTAGCTAGTAAGTCTACCACTGGTAAAGGAGTTACAGAAACCACACCAGCGCCGATCCATTGATAGCGGTCTACAATTTTATCAGCTTGACGGCGACGTTGAGAATCAATTAATTTTCGCGCTTCTTCTCCTAAGCGGAGAGATTGTAAGAGAATATTATCTGCAACTAAATCTTCACCTTCAGCCCGTAGTACAGAAGCCATACGTCGCAATAAGGAGACTATATCTGGTTCTGGTTGGAAAATTTCTCCGGTTTCTAATTGTGCGGGTTGGGGGTTAGCAGCGATCGCCACCACATCATTACTAGCAATATAATCTTTTACCCGTTGACGCAACTTAGTTAAAATGGCTTCTTGATCTTCATCTGTATATAAATCAGTTTTATTGAGAACCAAGAGCGATCGCTTACCAATTTCTGCTAAACCCTTCAACGGCTCATATTCAGAACGCCGTAAATCATTATCTACCACAAATAATAATAAATCTGCTTCCGTCGCCAAAGCCCTGGCCAGTTGTTCTCGTTCTGTGCCGGCAACTCCCGCTTCTAAAATTCCTGGGGTATCGGTAATTAAAATTTTTCGTTCTAATCCCTTTAAGCGTAAACAATAGGTTTCACCCACCTGGGTTGTACCCATTGGCGCATTTACCTGCCCGACTATCCGCCCCATAATCGCATTTACTAAGGAAGTTTTGCCAGCACTCCCTGTTCCAAACACCACTACTTGAATTTCCCCCCGTGCTAAATTCGCTTCTATTTCCTTAGTGCGACTCAGTAAAGCTTGACGGGTAACTTCATCTTGAATTTGTGCCACCTGTTGACGTACAGCTTGCAGAGTGCTAGAAGCCGCATCAGACTTAGCCGCAGGAATTTGGCTAGGAGTAACACGTCTGCGATTACGTCGTGATTTTTCCTCACCAGACCGCAAAACCAAAACATAATATATAAAGGCTGCAACCAACCCTGCCAAAAGAACAATCAGCAGCAACAGCAGTAGATTACCTAATAGGGGAGAATAGGATAGTTGCCAATAAAGCCGAGTCAGGGAATCAATCAGCCACAGGGCTAACCCCAAAATGATAATCAAACCAACAATGAGCGTCACTAGGCGAGACAGAGGCATGAATCACAAAAATGAGAGGATATTAAGTAGGCAGATGCTTCTGATCTTAATCGTCGTCATCAACTACGTACAGTACAAAAAGACAAATTTTGCTAAACTCAGATGCAGTGCATATCCAATGTTCCCTTAAATTCAGTCAACAGCGAATAGTGCAGAAGATTGGTAATATAATGTTAAGAATCCGCGTTTAGTTGGTTCGCGGAAGTGGGGAGTTAGAGGATTTGAAAAGCATCTAATTTTTTATTTAGAAAGGGATGAGTATATTTAAATTGTTCGATTAATTCATGCTGCACGGGATATTTCACAGATTTTAGCTGAAGAAGAATAGTTATGATTAAGGTAAAAATATACGATCAAATGGTTGCTTGCGATAACGCCGATAAATATTAAAGTCTTTGTCTAGAGTTGCAATAGCAGAGATATTTAATCTTTCCGAAATAGCAATCAGCGATAAATCGGTAAAATCTCCTGGTAGATCCTGATAACTTGTGTTAAGTTCCTGGATTCTTTCATAGTCCGATGGCAGTAAATGTTCACATAAAAATACTTCCAGTGATAAAGCAGATAAAAATTCGTTCTGCACTTTTGTATTTGGGGCAAGTAACCACATCACTTCTGTAACACAGGCAATTGTTGTGATGAGTTGACTGGTACAGGTACTAAAAAAATTAATAACTTTTTGGTGATACTTGTCTTTACGGTCATAGAAGGCAACAAGAATCCCAGTATCAATTAATATTAGGGGATAATTATTATTCATGAGTTCTTGTTTGATGTCTTGCTTGAATTATGTCAGAAATTGCTTTTTTGCGTACATCTCTATCTGACAAATCTCCTGATCCTTCTAGTAAAAATTTGGGATAACCGCCCATTCTTTCTAATACTGTTTTAGGTCGAGCTTGATAGTTGTTAACAGATGTTTCTAAAGATGAGATAAATTTTAAAACAAGTGAAATTTGTTGATCATCAAGGTTAGCAATCGCTTCTAATAGTTTTTGGTGTGGACTGGTGGAGTACATAGAAATTTATTACTGTTGTGATAATTTACAGTTTAGCAAATAAGAAAAGCGATCGCATCTTTTCACATTTTTCAAATAGCGATACCTTCGGTAAGCTATCTCTACGAGACGCTACGCGAACGCTAACGCACTCCCCACATCCCCAAAAAGCGATCAATCTCTCATTCTCACTGTAGCAGAATAGCAGTTTTAGGTATTGGGTTTGAATAACAAAAGTATAGTCATATATCCATATTTTGTTATCTCAACCCAAGCTATTGCTAAACCCGTACAAATTCAACGGATAAACCCCCTCTAAGTATTAACACAAATAAATAAGTCTAAACTCAACAATTCTTAAATATTAACGCCTATACACAATTATAAAATGCTTCCCAAAAATTCAAGAAGATTCTTAATATTTGCAACAATAATGAAGATAACAGCTTGGAGTCATTACCCGTGAACCCTCCTACCACCACCCCAACACAAACCCAAAATCGCAAAGCGGATCATATCCGCATCTGTCTTGAGGAAGATGTCCAATGTCAGCAAGTCACTACTGGACTAGAAAAATATCGTTTTATTCATTGTTGTTTACCGGAATGCGATCGCACTGACATTGATATCAGCACGACTTTTTTAGGAAAACAGCTTCACGCACCAATCTTAATATCTTCCATGACTGGAGGAACAGAACGCGCAGGAATGATTAACCGTCGTTTGGCAGAAGTCGCCCAGCAATATAAACTAGCGATGGGTGTAGGTTCTCAGCGTGTAGTTTTGGAAAAACCCCAAGTTGCTGATACTTTCGCTATTCGTAAATACGCCCCAGATGTGCTTTTATTTGCTAATTTAGGTGCTGTACAACTTAATTATCAATGTGGGATTGATGAATGTTTGCGAATTATTGAGCTTTTAGAAGCTGATGCTTTGATTTTACACATTAACCCGCTACAAGAGTTCATTCAACCCAGAGGTGATACTAATTTCCGGGGATTGTTTGACAAAATTGCCGATTTATGCAGTAAATTACCAGTTCCTGTCATTGCCAAAGAAGTCGGTAATGGTATTTCTGGGAAGATGGCTGAAAAACTTATATCCGTAGGAATACAGGCTATTGATGTCGCAGGGGCTGGTGGTACATCTTGGGCTTTGGTAGAAAGCGAAAGAGCGGAAACATCATTGCAGCGTAGATTAGGTAAGACTTTTGCCGATTGGGGGATACCGACAGCAGAATGTATTACCAGTATTCGCGCACAGTTACCGGAAATACCTTTAATAGCGTCTGGGGGGTTACGTCATGGGTTAGATGTAGCCAAAGCGATCGCTCTTGGTGCAGATATCGCTGGTTTAGCAATGCCTTTCCTGCAAGCAGCAGATGTATCATCAACTGCACTACAAGAATTGACAGAAGTCTTAATTGCCGAAATCACCACCGTGTTATTTTGTACTGGTAACAGAAGTTTGTATCAGTTAAAGCAATCTGACAGCTTGCAGCGTATACAATAAAAAGAGGCAGGAGTCAGGAGGCAGGAGTTATTTTTTTAATTGTTCTGTTCCCTGTTCCCTATTCCCTATTCCCTTTCCTACCAGATATGATGGGTATTCAAAAGGACATATTATAACCAATGAATAACTTTTTTAAACAAACTTGTGCTAGTTTAATTGGTAGCGTACTAGGACTGATTATTTTCTCCGGTGTTGGTAGTCTAGGCTTATTATTTCTGATTATCGCTGCTACTGCTAAAGATACAAGTCCACAAGTTAAAGATAAATCTATGTTGGTGTTTGACTTGTCAATGAAAATCACTGACAGTCAACCGAGTGCTAATGACTTGCTGCAAAAAACCTTAACAGGAGTAGATGAAGAACAAATCACACTCCGCAAAGTGATTGAAACTGTGGAAAAAGCGCAACGTGATCCGCGCATTGTGGGTATTTATATAGATGCTACTAAGTCAGGTACAGCGAGTAGTTTGGGTTATGCTTCCCTCAAAGAAATTCGTCAAGCGTTAGATAAATTCCGTGCATCTGGGAAAAAGATTATCGCATATAGTACAGATTGGAATGAACGGGAATATTATCTGAGTTCAGTAGCTGATAAGATTGTACTCAATCCTGTAGGCATGATGGAAATCAACGGTTTGAGTTCACAACCGATATTCTTAACAGGAGCATTGGAGAAATACGGGATTGGTGTTCAAGTAGTACGGGTAGGGAAATTTAAAGGAGCAGTAGAACCTTTTCTCCTGGATAAACTCAGTCCAGAAAATAGACAACAAACCCAAAAATTATTAGATGATGTGTGGGGAGAGTGGCGAACTTCTGTAGGTAAAAGTCGGAAAATTCAACCAGAAAAATTACAGGCGATCGCCAATAACCAAGCTATTTTAGAATCTACCGCCGCAAAAGCTAACGGTTTAGTCGATCAAATAGCTTACCAAGATGAAGTATTTGCTGATTTGAAAAATTTAACTGCTAGTGATGAAGATGATAAAAACTTCCGACAAATTAACATGACTGATTATGTCGAAGTTCCTGGTAAATCAATGGGAGTAGAACGCAACTCAGAAAATAAAATTGCAGTTGTTTATGCAGAAGGAGAAATAGTCGATGGTAAAGGAGAAGATGGACAAATAGGAGGCGATCGCTTTGCCCAAATCTTCAGAAAAATTCGCCAAGATGAAGATGTAAAATCTGTAGTTTTAAGAATTAACAGTCCTGGTGGTAGCGCCACAGCTTCAGAAATCATACAGCGAGAAATAAAATTAACTCGAGAAGTTAAACCAGTGATTATTTCCATGGGTGATGTAGCTGCTTCTGGTGGTTATTGGATTGCCAGTGATTCTAATCGCATTTTTGCTGAAAAGAATACTATTACAGGTTCTATTGGTGTCTTTGGAATATTGTTCAACGGTGAAAAATTAGCCAATAATAATGGCATCACCTGGGATACAGTAAAAACAGCCCAATTTGCAGATACTCAAACAGCTGCTCGTCCCAAATCACCCCAAGAATTAGCACTGTATCAACGCAGTGTTAACCGTATTTATAATATGTTTATTAATAAAGTTGCCGAAGGTCGAAAACTACCCCAACAAAAGGTAGCAGAAATCGCCCAAGGTCGAGTTTGGTCAGGTGTAGCAGCAAAACAAATCGGTTTAGTTGATGACATTGGTGGTTTAAATGTTGCTATTGAATATGCAGCCAAAGCCGCAAAATTAGGTAACGATTGGGAAGTAGAAGAATATCCAAGAGTGACAACTTTAGAAGAACGTTTTTTTGGCAGAACACTACAAGAAGCCCAAGCAAAATTAGGAATTGAAAAAAATCTGATTCAGCCAAATAACCCACTTTTAGCAGAATTTGAGAAATTTAAACAAGAAGTTGCCATTTTACAGAAAATGAACGACCCCCAAGGCATTTATGCCCGTTTACCTTTTAATTTGAAAATAGATTAATAAGCCTGGGGACTGGGGACTGGGGACACTTCGACAAGCTCAGTGCATCGCTGGGGACTGGGGACTGGGGACTGGGGACTGGGTAATCAATTTTATGTTTCCCAATCAACTATCAACTGTCAACTATCACCAATCATCAATCACTAAAATATAGTGTAGAGTAGTAGGAATTTTACCTCACTACTCTACTTTACACATCCATCTATGGATATAAAAACGAAACGCTTGTTACTGCTTGTTGTTTCCTGTAGTTTATCTGGTGTTATTTTAGGCGGAACTGCTAGTTGGGCAGAAAGTAAAATGTGTATGCGTGCTGATACAATTACCAGTGAATGTATTACCCAAAACCCAGTCGAAAAAACAATTCAAGGTATGAGTACGGGATTATTAGCTGGTGCGGGTGCTGCTTTTGGTGCAGCTTGGAATTTACGTCATCAAGACTAAACCCAGATCCCCGACTTCTTGGAGAAGTCGGGGATCTATAGCGATAACTGTTAAAAGGTCAAAAGCGATAATTGCGATCGCCTATCCACATACTCGTTGGTACAGCATTACCTTGAGGATCTACTTTCACCCTGACAATGATCGGTGTTCTACTTCCATTTCGGTTTTGCTGTGCTTGCAACAAATCATTATTAATTTGTTGTCTTTGTTCTTCGGAAAGATAATAATTTTCCAAACCGTAATTAATCAACCCATCTTGATAATTACCCTTTAAAGCTACCTGATTATTAGCTAAATAAATCGGGCGATCGCTACTCACACGCACTGGTTTCCAAGCTGCGGGAACATTACGATTAAAATCACGGTTAAAATCACGATTAAAATCACGATTAAAATCACGATTAAAATCACGATTAAAAGATTGTTGTTCCTGCAAAATCAAATATAATGTACTGCCTTGATTGATTCTGCCATTTCTCAGAGAATTTTCTCTTACCCAATCTCTCCAACCCGGTAATCTTCGCAAATTTTCGGTACGAGAGATATTATAATCAAAGGACAAAGCAGAACCCTGTAACACATTATTAGAATATGCAGGTAAAGTTTGCAAAATCACACTTTTACCTGTCATTTCTGTATACATTGCTTGGGTGGGAACTGCTAAAATTAACCCTACTTGCAGCATTAGAGGTGCTACTAACCGCCAAATTGGTAACGGTTGATTGGCCTTTTGTTCAGTAGCAATTAAGTAATCACGAAAAGTTAACTTTTCGGAAAATTCCTTTTCTGGAGTTAAGGTTTTATTTTGTTCTGGTGAGTTATTTGTCATAATTGGTGATTGGTGATTGGTGATTGGTGATTGGTGATTGGTGATTGGTGATTGGTGATTGGTGATTGGTGATTGGTAATTGGTAATTGGTGATTGGGAAAATACAAATAATTTACCCTTATTCCCTATTCCCTATTCCCTATTACCCATGACTAATAGGATTTATAACGCAGAGATTTAATATATTTTTTAATTCTAATTTCCGCAATTGTAGCCGTAGAGAAAGCGGTTAGGACATTAATCTAAACTAAAACCTTGACACTCAAAGGCGTTTAGCACTGTCAACTGTCACCTGTCACCTGTCACCTGCTATTGTTTTTTAACAGTAACACGTTCCTGTAAACGACGTTCAAACCATAAACCGGCAGAAATCAGACCAGAACCGCACAATACAAACACCAATGATCTAAATAATAAATCAGTGTCGTACTCTAGAACCCGGCTGATAATTTGCAGGATAAATAATAGCATACCACACCAAAAAGAAGTTCTGTTACTCAACTTTAAACCTTGTTGCATCAGTCCCCAAGCTAAGGTGATCAACAGAACATTGAAAACAAAAATGCCTAGTTCAGTAATCCGACTTATAGCTTGATGCCAAAAAGGTACAATGACAATAAAACCCAGAAAAATGCTAATGACGGTGATAGTAAAAAATACTTCCCTGCGGGTTGGGTTATGACGATGACGAAACAGAAATAACCATTGCAACACTGCTAAACCGCTAAGAATGCCTAAATCAATGATAGGCAAAGATTGAAAAACATTGGAGAAATTATTTGGCGAATTACCAAAACTGAAAGATTGCCATTGCCAACGGAAAGACAATAAATAAAACACCATAGCAAAACACCCCAAAGCTAAATTACGGGCTATATTTTGAAATAACCGATAATTAACAGTTGGGAACAACAAATCATCATAACTCCAAAATAAAGCAGGTGGTAATGCTAAAGCAAAAGAAGCAACCCAAGGAATAACATCAGAAAAAGTTAATAATGGTAAAGGATTGAGATTGTATTGTAGAGAAAGAGTAAAAGCGATCGCTGCTAAGATAAAAATCACCCGTGAACGACAAATATACGCCAAAGGTACAAACAACAACCAAGAAATTAACGGCGTATGTCGCACAGCTAAACGCGCCCAATTAAAATCACTACCAGCAGACCAAAATTCTCTCAGTCCTAACCAATAACCAATTTGTAACAGGATAATAGCCACAACACCCAAAGAATTGAGTGATAGACTATAAGCCATGACTAAAACACCAAACCCCCAAGCTAAAAATAACTGGGTGGCTGAACCGCTAATATTAAATATTTGCGCCATCAGCATTAAAGTTGCACCCAAAATTAAGGCGCTGAGAATGAGTAAAGCTTCTCCTAATAGACGTTTGTTGCGTTGTGGTTTTTTACCTTCTCCCTTAGCAAGAGTAGGTTCTCTCCAAGTCAAAAAACCCGTGATAGCAGTAGACAAAAACAAACTCATCAACAAGATAAATTTAACTTCTCTTGACCATGTTTGCCAATTTGCTGCTACAAAGATAATGATACCTAAAATTAAAAGTAAACCACCGACAGCAATGGCTATTAAACCAGAACTTTCTTTTGCAGCCGCTTCTATTTTGTTAAATTGATAACGGTCGGCAATTTGCTGGTATTGGGAAGAACTGATAAGTCCTTCATCTCGCCAAAGTTGTGCTTCTTGGCGCAGTTTTTGCGGAAAATTATCTAAGATCATGACCTCTCCGGTGCAAATGGGTTAAAGGAGGCAGGAGTTGAAAGGCAGGAGGCAGGAGGGAGGTAGGAGGGAGGTAGGAGAAAGCTTACAGGGGGATTCAAACCCACCTTTAATCGAAGACAGCTAAATCTGAGATTGTGGCTCTTGACTTAAACCCATACAGGCGAGGCAAAAAGACTTTATTGTTTATTGACAATTTTCCCTTCTGCCTCCTGCCCTCTGCCTTCAGCCTCGCCCGAAGGGCAGTTAATTTAACAACTGTCAAAAAACGGTTAGCTTCTAGCCAAAGGCCAGAAGCCGCGCCGGACGCGCTTTAAAAACGCAATCTCAATGGTGGTCATTATCTTTTCAGTATGCAGCCAAATGCCTTAATTACATTGTTCTGATGTAACAGTTTCAATATTGTGCTAAATAGCTAAAATTACCCAATTTTTGGATATGGAAAAACCTTCAAATTTATTACTTAAAGTTGCCCGTCGTTTATTTGATGATGCAGATGAACAAGCAAAGTTTATTGCAGCTTTAGTTAATCCCAAACCTTTTTCACCTTGTATTCTTTGGTGTCAAGATAAGCCTGAAGTTTCACCTTTTGCAGTAGAAACACCAACATTTTGGCAACCAGAATTTGTAGACCGTTTACAAATTGGCGAAAAACCAGGTCAACATTCTTTACATCAACAAGGATATTTTTATTGTTTAGATTTTTCTTCTGTATTTGCGGCTTCTGTGTTGTTAACAATTAATCAACCAGTACCTTTAGTATTTGATATGTGCGCTGCACCAGGAGGCAAGAGTGTATTTGCTTGGAAAGCTTTAAAACCTGATTTATTAATTAGTAATGAAGTCATTGGTAAACGTTTAGGGATGTTAATTTCTAATTTGAAACGTTGCCAAATTCAACCTAGTTGTGTGGTAAATCGAGATTCTAGTATTTTTGTAGAGATGTTTGCAGAATCTAGTAATTTAGTCTTAGTTGATGCACCTTGTACGGGTCAATCTTTACTAGCTAAAGGTGAAAAAGCACCGGGTTGTTTTCATCATACCGCAATTAATAAAAGTGCTAATCGTCAAAAAAGAATTATTGCTAATTCAGCCCAAATTGTTGCACCTCACGGTTATTTAGTTTATATGACTTGCACCTATTCCCCAGAAGAAAATGAGCAGGTTTGTGAATGGTTGTTAGCAAGATTTCCCCAATTTCAAGCTGTGGAAGTTAGTCATTTATCCAAATATCAATCACGTTTAACAAACATTCCTTGTTATCGGATGTTTCCGCAGGATGGTTTGGGTGCTGGTGCGTTTACGGTGTTGTTTAAAAATATGAATGAAGGAGATACTAAACAAATCAATTTAAATAATCTAGCAATTATACATCAAATGTAAATAAGTAAATAATCAAAATAATTCTCGTTCCCATACTCTGTATTATCAATTGATAATTGATAATTGATAATTGATAATTGTTTCATTAATTTTCAATTGTCAATTGTTCATTCTTAATTGATAATATACACCAAAGTCTTAATATGATTGAACCGCAAAGGACGCAAAGGACACAAAGGTAAGAGAGTTGAGCGAGAGTTTTTGGTCTGGCTGTTTTTATTTTTTTCCCAATGGGTATGCTCCCCCAGTCAGAGACTGGGAACGAGCAGTAATTAATTTTTTAGTGGTTGTTTATGTTAATTTTTCAGTCACTTTTTGTACTTCCTCAATTGATAATGCTAAAGCTTGGGCAATTTGTTCAACAGTTAAACCCATTTGCAATAATTTGGGTATAGCTTCTTTTCTCGCTTGTTCTGCTTGTTCTGCCCGTTGACGTTCATTTTCTGCCCGTTGACGTTCAGCTTCTTCTGGTAACAGAACTAAGTTTCCTTGTTGATCATAAAATCTTAACCAAGTGGCGGTTTCTCTTGTTAGTATTCCTTGCCAATTTCCTAACCAAAATCCTAATGTTTCACACCATAACCAGCCTTTTTCATTAGCTGTTAAAGGTTGATAAACAAAATGATTATCTAAATGCCAACCTTTTAAGGAGTGAGGATCAAAAGGATCATAAACAAAATAATCTCTAGTTCTAAATATGTTTTGATAAAGTTCTTTTTTGAGAACTAAATCTACATTTTTAGTTGAGGGAGACATTAATTCAATAATTACATCTGGGTAGCGTCCTTGTTCTTCCCAAACTACCCAACCTTGACGAGTTTCTTTATTGGGGACATTCAAAACAACAAAAAAATCAGGACCACGAAAATCTTTATTTCGCAGTTGTTCACTACTATAATAGATGAACATATTCCCGCCAACAAAATAATCTGGACGGTCTGACCATGTTTGTTGTAAAGAATAAATTAAAACATTCATGGCGATGCGGTGGCGGTTACTTTCCAAGGGAACTCCATCATCAAATATTAAATCGGTTGGTGGTAGGGGGGGTTCGTAGTCTGGGATAACCTCAACTGGTGGAGTCTGATTTTCTGTAATATTCGTTAACATGACATCACCTGAGACTATTGACATATTTATCTATGATCTTAGCTGTCAATTGATAAGTATTCAGCCATCAGCTATCAGCTTTCAATGCTAAAATACAAAGAACAATCACAAATGCACAGAGTGTAAGTTTACTCAATTAATGCTGCTAAATCTTTGTTTCTGCCATTATAAGCTGATTACTGATTACTGATAGCTGAATGCTGACAACTTCTCAAGTTATGGTAGGTAAGTGTTGACGATTTTTCCACTATGCCACAAGTAATTATTGCCTCTGGTTCTGAAATATCTGCGGATGCTGGTGCTGCTGTTGCTAACCAAGGAGGTAATGCGGTTGATGCGGCGATCGCTGCTACTGTTGTTTCTATGTGTACTGATTTGGGGGTGATGGCTGCCGGTGGTAGTGGTTTTATCACTATCTGGCCAGCTAATGCTGATCCTATTGTCATTGATGGTTATGCAGAGATGCCAGGACGAGGTTTGGAAAATGAGCGTTTTGGCCAGGGTATTCGGGAAGTTTTCTTTGATTATGGTGGTGAAATTAGTACGGTGCTTGGTTATGGTAGTATTGCCACTCCGGGGATGTTTGCGGCTTTGGGCAAGGCTTGGGAACAGTACGGAAATATACCTTGGTCCAATGTGGTAGCACCTGCACGAAAATGGGCTAAACAAGGTTTTCCCCTTTCTGGGGGTGCGGCGGAATATTTACATTACACCCATGCAGCTATTTTTGGGTGGCATCCTGACAGCTATAAGACGCTACACCATGAGGATGGTACTCCCCTACAACAAGGGGAAATTGTTCATGTTCCTGGACTAGCTGAGAGTCTAGAATTGATTGCCCAGGAGGGGGTAGGGGCTTTTTATACTGGGGAATTAGGAAAGCGGATTGTTGCGGAAATTCAGGAAAATGCAGGTTTGTTAACGGCGGCGGATCTGGCTGCTTATGAGGCGGTAGAGCGATCGCCTATTTGCATTAATTTTGATCATTGGCAAATTGCAACTAACCCTCCTCCTGCTGTGGGTGGTGCTTGTTTAGCGGCAATGTTGTTACTTTTAGATGATAATTCTGTGCAAGAATGGAATTTAACGACTGTTAAACAAATGGTAGAGGTGCAACACGCAGTTTTAAACTACCGCAACCATCATCTTGATTTTAGCAGCGATCGCACTGGGGAAACTGCAAAACTCCTAGAATTAGCCCGTGTGGGAAAACCGCAAACTCTGTTATCTTCACCTTCAACTATTCACATTTCCACCGTTGATAGTAACGGTTTAGCTTGTTCTATTACCGCTTCTGCTGGTTATGGTTCGGGAGTGATGGTTGGTGGTACTGGGTTTTGGTTGAATAATTCTTTGGGAGAAATAGAATTACATCCCCAAGGATGTCACCATTTAAACCCAGGAGTGCGTTTAACTTCTAATATGTCCCCAACTATTGCTAGATGTGCTGATGGTAGGGTTTTAGCTATTGGTTCTCCTGGTGCTTCTCGTATTACCACAGCCATAGCTCAAGTATTGCTGAATTTTGTGCATTTGGGAATGTCTTTAGAAGAGGCGATCGCCCATCCTCGTCTGCACGTGGAAACTAGGGATGGTAAACCTACTGTAGTCATGGAAGCTGGTATTCCCAAGGATGAAATAGGGGGTTTTATTACCCATTGTTTCCCTAAACTCTCTATGTATTTTGGCGGAGTGCAGGCCACTTTATGGCATCCGCAATATGGTTTATCTGCTGCTGCTGATCCCCGTCGTACTGGTGGGGTTGCTAGGGGTGGTAATTGACAATTGATAATTGATAATTGTTTAATTAAAGGTTTAAAACCTACCCTTGAAAGGGGAAAAAGCCAAAAATTCTGCTTTTGAAATCCTCTGAATTTCAGGGATAGGTAATTGTCAATTTTTAATTGTCAATTATGGGAGCATCCTAAATGTGTAAGTTTATTTTTATCTCACAACAGCAAATTACCCCAGGCTTTATTTGATTGAACCGCAAGGGACACAAAGTACACAAAGGTAAGAGAGTTGGAGAGAGTTTTTGGTGTTGCTCCATTTATTTTTTCTTATTTTTTCAAAATTTGGATGCTCCCTCAATTCTCAATTCTCAATTCTCAATTATCAATTGATCACCAACTCTTGCAACACCTGCTGTAAATCACTTGTTAACTCAGATACCGCTTGTCTTGCACCTACTCGACTACCTTTATAGGTGGGATAACGTTCAGATACAGATATTGGTTTACCTACGGAAATTTTGGCTTTTTGTTTACCTAATTCTGGACGGTTTAAAGGATTATTACCTTTAATTTTATTCACCATATCCCATAATAGTAAAGTCGTTTCGGCAAATCTTTCTACTGTGGGTTTTTCTCGGATATAAGTCCCAGAAACTGCTACAAAACTTTCTACTAATCTCATGTGCCACATCCGAAAATAAGCTTCTTCGGCGATTCTATCCCCTAAATTTTTCTCAATGGTTGATAATGATTTCATATCTTTAAAATCTTCCCTAAATATATAATTCCATCCGGCTTGTTCTACCCTTCTACATCGATCATTCCAATTACCTCTTGATGGTAAATCAAAATATTGTTCAGCAATGAATAACGCTATATTCATTACAGATTGTAATCGGTAAGCTAAGGCTTCATTTCTATCTTTAATTTCCCCATTAGTAATCTTTTCATCTGGCAAGGTTTGATGATAAAATTTGCTGTAAAAATTCTCCATGATAGCTAATAATTGTTCTGCCAAAGTCAATAATCGGGGATAAAGTAACTCAAAGGAACTACTATTATTAGCTGATTGAAAATTTAAACCACTCGCAATTTCTAACTGAGTTAATAAATTGGCGATCGCTTCCCAAGGTTCATCAACATAACTATATTTTAACCCAATTGGGACAATTAAAACTTCTTCATTTCTCCCTGCTTTTTGTAAATCTTCTACACACCAAAAACCCATTTGAGCAATACCCGGTTCTAAAGGGCTAATAATTTCTGATAAACCATTAGTAGCACCTTCGGGAGCAGCGGCCATGGGGAACTTACCATTAATATATAAATCTCTGGCAGAACGCAACCCCATCCAGTCAGCTTTCCCTCTTTGAATAGGAGTACCACCTAAATTAGCAGCTAACCAACCTATATATTTACCAGCCCATAAAGGAATACCCCGATCATAAATAAAATGGGCATGAATGGGATATTGTAAATTTATATTTTGCTGTTTTGCTACCTTGGGTAAAAGCTGAGAAAATAAATAAGTTAAACAAAAAGGATCTTCTGTTTTTGGATGACGAAACGCTAACATAAACCGAATTTTCCCAGCTTGAAACTGATCATAAAGCTCCGCTAAAACTTCTACATTTTCTGCTTCAATTTGGTTAATGGGAGTTTTCCAGCTGATCCAGTAGGGTAATAACAAATGTACGCATTTTAACAACAAGGGGTTAAAGGCTGGGGGGATAAATTCTAAGGGTGGTTGCGCTTGATACATAAAAAATAGGAGATCCAGGAGTCAGGAGATCAAAGAGTCAGGAAATCAAAGAGTCAGGAGATCAAGGAGTCAGAATGAGTCAGAAGGATTACTTGTTTAAAATAGCTTTAGCATAACTATCTAATAACCTACTCACTTCCTTTAATTTCAACATTAATTCTGATGTATCACCATATTGTAAATCATTTGCCAGAATCAGATAATATCTACATTCTTCCACAGAAGCTTGTGCAATATTCATAAATCTTGCTTTATCTGCATCTCCTTTTTTCTTAAACCCTTCTGCAATATTTGCAGGAATAGAAACAGATGCACGTCTAAACTGAGAAGTTAGCCCATATATTTCTGATTTAGGAAAATTAGCCGTTAATTGATATACTCCTAATACAAATTGATGTGCTTTTTGCCAAACTATTAAATCTTCAAATGTTCTTGCAGGTTGCATAATTATGAAATAGGAGATCAAGGAGTCAGGAGTCAGGAGATCCAGGAGTTCAAGGAGTCAGGAGTCAGGAGTCAGAAATCATAGAAAGTTCTTCTTCACTGTCACCAGTCCCCAGTCACCAGTCCCCTATGATGGCGATCGCAAATGACAGAATTGCGAGAAACTAAAAACAGGTATAAAAAACGAAAAAAACGGAGAACACAATGGCCTGGACAAAAATTCTCGAAGTTAACGCCCTATCCCCTGGGGCGCGAGAAGTGGTAAAAGTAGGAAACAGAAATATTTTAGTGTTAAACCACGAAAATCAGCTTTATGCCGTGGAAAATAGCTGTCCTCACCTCAAATTACCCATGAAATCCGGTAAAATTCAGGACGGAGCTATTGTTTGTTCTTTCCATCGTAGTGCCTTTGACCTAAATACTGGAGAAGTAAAAACTTGGTGTCCTTGGCCACCCGGAGTTGGTAAATTACTATCAATGGTATCCGCAGCCAAAACCCTGCCAGTATTTCCTCTCCGTGTGGAAGATGGCAATATTTTGATTGACTTACCAGAATAAAATCGTAGGGGCGAAGCATTCGGGCAACTAATTATCAATTTTTATCACAGGTTATTTTCCGAATGCTTCGCCCCTACTTCGCCCGTACAGGAGTCAGGAGTCAGAATTAATTTTTCTCCCTATCTCCCCAGTTGTAGGGGCGAAGCATTTGGGCGATAATTTGACTGAAAAATCAGACATCTAGATATCCCAAATGCTTCGACCAGCCCCCATAAATAAGTTCCATAATTTCTTTTCTGGACAAGTCTAATATGAATTACTACGTGATTTATGATGGCAATTGCAATCTCTGTGTTACTTTAGTGCAATTGTTAGAAAATCTAGACCAGGGAAAGCTATTTCGCTACATCCCCATGCAAGATCAACAACTATTATCCCAATGGGGAATTAGCGCCCAAGATTGTGAACAGGGTATGATTTTAATAGATGCTCAAACTCCTTCAAGACGCTGGCAAGGTAGCAATGCAGCAGAAGAAATTGGGCGACTATTACCGCTAGGTAGTGTATTTGTGGAAGCTTATCGCGCCTTACCGGGTATGAAATGGGCAGGAGATAGATTTTATGAACAAATTAGGGATAATCGCTATACCGTGTTTGGTAAACGTGCGAATACTTATCAATCAGCGTATTGCATAGATGATGATTGCAAAATAGGTAATGGGTAATTAGACCTAGCAGTGAAAATTATCGTAGGGACAATTCATGAATTGTCCCTACATTAAACAACTACCTCCTGGGGCAACCACGGGGGGTTTGCCCCTACCCCTTAGCCCTGAGATTTTGATAACTGGCAACTTAGATTATTATAAGATGGACGGATTGTTACCAAAATGGGGCTATTATGGCTCGCTATACCTGTTCTTTTCTCGTTTCTGTTGCCAGCGACTATCTACAACCTTTACTGTTCGAGCTACTACAGTATTGTGATTTGGAAATTCAATACTACACACCAGATTACATTATGGCTCGTGAAATTCCCGGAAATGTATCATTTTCCAGGTTGGTGACAGTGGAAGTATTGATTGATAAATCCACTGCTACGGACGAGGAAACCCGCATGAATATTGTGATCAAAAATGAGGAACTACCACTTAAATTGGACAATCATTGCCGACAAGTCTTTGATTTTGTCCGACAGCAGATTGAACATAGTCGCAATTGGCACTTAATAGAAAGTATATCTGGTTAACCGTCTCCCGACTGTAAAAACACGCAATAGCGAAATTTTTATTAAAAGTCGGGAGATATTTATATTGTAAATATGCCATAATTTTATAATTTTATGAATTAATTAGGCTTTCCTGAAAAAGTTATCTGTGAAAGCTAGGTGACAGGTGACAGTTTCAAGATAGGAATTAAGTGCAATAGACCTCTCCAAAATAGAATAAGCTGTTGTGCATTTAATTTGTATAAGTGGAACAGGCATCTTGCCTGTTCCACAAGAGTTCAGAATATTAAGATTATACAATTTAGCTGTGTAACAGCTTAGACATCTCCAGAAAAGAAATTATGGAACTTATTTATGGGGGCTGGGCGAAGCATTTGGTATATCTAGATGTCTGATTTTTTCGTTAAGTTATCGCCCAAATGCTTCGCCCCTACAACTTATGACAAATTAATACATTAGACATCTCCAGAAAAGAAATTATGGAACTTATTTATGGGGGCTGGGCGAAGCATTTCGGATATCTAGATGTCTGATTTTTTCGTTAAGTTATCGCCCAAATGCTTCGCCCCTACAACTTATGACAAATTAATACATTAGACATCTCCAGAAAAGAAATTATGGAACTTATTTATGGGGGTAGGGCGAAGCATTTCGGATATCTAGATGTCTGATTTTTTCGCTAAGTTATCGCCCAAATGCTTCGCCCCTACAACTTATGACAAATTAATACATTAGACATCTCCGAAAATTATCGGATCACTATAAATATGCGTAAACTGAAACACATTCGTAGGGACAATTCATGAATTGTCCCTACATCTTTTTCACCAGAGGTATCTTATGAATTAGATATCTCCGGTAATTGCCTTAATTCAAAACTGCTCTCAACCGTTTGAGAACTTTATTAATTGCCATGAAAGTTTCATTTTTGGAGAGTTTTTGGAGAGTAGGTAGATCACTTTGTTTGATAATACGATTGCAGGTTTCAATAGCTTTATTTAAGTTATTGATGTTTACTCGGGGTGTTCCAGTAGCCTGAGCAATGGCAGAATCCCCTTTGAGATTTTTAGTAGTTGCTACTAGCTCTTCTGAGCTTACTTGAGCTATAGGAGTCTCAACAATTCCACCTAAGGCACCGATTAATGCTTGTGCATCCTGCGCGGGAACACCATCAACCGTTAAATTATCAGTGACTTGATCGGCAGCTGCGCCGGTATTATCATTTCCTGCCAATACGCTGGCAACAGCGGCAGTACCACTTGCGTTACCACCACCAGCGTTACCACCACCACCAGCGTTACCACCACCACCAGCGTTACCACCACCACCAGCGTTACCACCACCACCAGCGTTATCAGCACCAGCTGCGTTATCAGCACCAGCTGCGTTATCAGCACCAGCTGCGTTATCAGCACCACCAGTGTTACCACCACCTGGGGCATCGTTAAGTGCCGATATTACTTCAGCGACAGTAGTGTTCAACTCTATCTGAATTTCCTGTGCAACAATCTCAAGACCCACATCACTACCAGCAGCGGGAGTAGTAACAATACCTGGTGATAGTATTTGTACTTGTGGTGTTTCAAACAGTGATTGAACTCTCGCAGTATCCCCAATCAGAGCTTCTATATTAGTTCCTTGAGCTGATGCCTGCCCAGCCAATGCTGGTTTGGAGGAAGCAGCCAAAGCACCTAATAATATAGAGATTAAACCCAAGGTGAGGGTGAATTTTTGTTTAATCATGGTTTTGCCCTTTTTAGCTGAAATTGCTGTGGTGGAAAAAACAAATTTTAGAACTGGAGACTATAACCTGCACTTAAACTAAATCCAGAACTATTAAGGTTGTCAGTGACATCGGTAAAGATAGCATTGATCACCATAGGACTTTGTTTGAAGGGAACAAAAGAAGCACCTAAGTTAAGACCACTTCCAGTCCAACTACTAACGAGGGATGCTTGTGGTGTGACTCTATAACCTATGCTGGCAAATAAGTTAGGATCATTCTCACGGGCATTTCTAGCACCTTTGGATCTGAAACTGCCACTACCAACACCCACAGAAACAGAAAGTGCGTCAAATCTCTGGCTAACTACACCATAAATAGTCTCTTGGGGAATATCTGCTTCTCCCCATTTAATGGCATTTGACCAACCAACGGCTACGGCTGTATCCCTGGACAGGATTCTGTGTAGTTTTAAGCCTACGGTGCCACTATCAGCAAAGTCTCCAAAGAAGTTATCTTGACCACCGAGACTGATAATATTGAAGGCGACTTCTAGACCTGCTGATTTGACTGCGTTTCCTAAACCAAAACCGACAGACATAGAACCATCTACTTTCCCATCAAAAGGAAAGAATAGTCCACCACCAACAAAGGCTTGTCCCCAACCTGCACCATAGGCAGTGGGTGTACCGGCACTGGAACCAGGGGCACCTTTGAGGGGTTCAGCGATTTGGATAATGGGATCAATCAGTAGTTCCTGGCGTAGTCTATTTGCTTCTGCAAAGGTATCACCTACAGTTGTACCAGCAGAGGGATCTACTTGAGCGATGGTTTGAGGTGGTTTGGGCTGAAGAGAAGACTTTTTAACAGAAGAGTTTTGATTTGCTGGTTGAAAGGTATCACCGAAGCTGGTAGAGAAATCTAGCTGTGAGATAGTTTCGGGTGCTGGGGAAAACTTCAGCGGTTGATTGTTTTCAATAACTGTATCTTGAGATTTTATATCTTGAGATTCTTGGCTGAAATTTTGCCTAAAATTTTGCCTAAAATTTTGGCTGGAATTTTGGCTGGATACTTTTTCTAGCTGGGTTTCTAGTTCGTTGCTGACAGTAGCAGGAACTGAGTTATCAACCGCAGACGCGGGTTTTATGCCGACAGATGTAGATAGTAAAAGGCATCCTAATACATTGATGCTTAAAAACTGCATCCATTTGGCTGAGATGATGTTGGCGAATTTGCGTGTAGTCAAAGTTGTACTCCTCACACTTTTATACATTTGTTGCGTGTCACTGTTATAGCATTTTTTTGCTAAAAACCAAACTTTTACCAGTGCTGATATTTTTAAATTTACTCAGGCTGAGTGAGGATCAATATTTTTAACAAGTTAATTACTATTTTGTTTATAGTGCTATTTTGGTAAGATAATAGTCAGGATTTACGAGATATCTTTTTTATCAAAGATTTATTGGGATAAAATACATATTTTTTGCTTAAAAATATGCTATTTTGTTATATTTACTTTGTTTATCAGTTTTTTTTTAGGTTTTCTGTCAACTGCCTGAAGATTAAAAACTCTTAACTTTTGAACAGAAAAATGTAATTAAAAGTTATAATATTAACAATTATTAATAAATATTAATAAATATTAATACGTTGTTAGGAAATTTGTTAATTTATCATTAGATAAGCTGTTACACAGCTAAATTGTCAGGACTTACGCAAAAGGAAACGAAAGTAGGGGTAATTCATGAATTACCCCTACGCAAGAATAAGGTTTTTAGTCACATCTTGCGTAAGTCCTAATTGTATAATTCTAATATTCTGAACTCTTGTTTAACAGGCAAGATGCCTGTTCCACTTATACAAATTAAATGCACAACAGCTTATCTCTCATATCTCCGAAAATTAAATAAGCATAACCTGAAACCTTTGGTAGGGACAATTCATGAATTGTCCCTACATTCATTACCACCAGATGCCTATTAGACATCTCCAGAAAAGAAATTATGGAACTTATTTATGGGGGCAGGTCGAAGCTTATGGGATATCTAGATGTCTGATTTTTCCGTTAAATTATCGCCCATAAGCTTCGCCCCTACAACTTATGACAAATTATGACAAATTAATACATTCTATTTTGGAGAGGTCTATTAAGTTAAATGATTTTCTAGCAAAGATGCGATCGCCTCTGGATGGATTTTATTATATTGTTTTTTACCCAACATTAAAACACAATTAGGGGCGCTACTACAACGTTTTTGACAGTCGGTGTGTTCAATTTTGACTTTATGGAGTAAACCGCGATCGCACAAAGTTTTTTCTAATTCTGATAATAAACCTTTACCACCTCGTTTCACACAGCCTGATTTTTGACAAACCATAATTTTAGCTGTATTTTCTGGTAGTTGGTAATGAATAGGACAAAAACCAACTTGTTGAACTCGATAAGCAATAAGTTTAAGTTTACTGGTAAGTGGATTTAATTTACTAATAGCATGAATGATAACTTGTTCACCAGGTACTAAATTAGCAAGCAAGGAACAAAGTAAATCTTGGGTAATTTTAATTTTTAAAGTTCCCCCAGGAATAGCTAAACGCAAATGTTTATATTTTTCGGGTTTGTTACCAACAAAACCTAAAAACTGTCCTTCCAGATTCACTTCAGATAATGTGAGATATTTTTCACCCATATTGATAACCATGACGAGAGAAAATGAGAGAAAATAATATTAGCTATCAACATTCAGCGAAGAACAGCAATAGGGAAAATTCAGAAGTATGAATTTTGAGAAAATTACATATTCTTCTTCATTAATTCTGATTCTTTGTATTTCAGCTTTTAAGTATTAGCTGATAACTGAATGCTGATAGCTAAATTCTGAGATAAAATCCTGAGATAAAATCCTGAGATAAAATCCTGAGATAATCTTAGGACAGACGTTTAGCTTCTAAAGTTTGAGGTAAACTTTCTTGAGTAGGAATTTCACTAAATTCTAATTCCCAACCATTAGCTAAAGTGAGAACTTTACCTGCTTCACTGTCTGTTTGTTTAACAACTTCTTCTTCTAAGTCTTTCTTAGCGACATAGACAACCAAAGTTCCAGCATCATTCGTCCGTAGCATGACTTTCATTTGATGTTTCCTCAGCAGATTCTAGTTCTCTTTTGCGACAACCGATGATGTACCCTGTATCTAAAAAATGTACGGCATAGATATAGTAAGCTTGTAAAAAAGTTCCTATACTTGCCACATAACCAACGTCTCCAATTTTGGCTAAAACTTCCCCAATTTCTCGCCCTGGAAAAGTACCATCATTTTTGATGAGTTTCTTAACTCGGACTTTTTCACCAATTTCAAACACTGGTGGATCATTTAGTTCTATCTCATCTCGCTGCATGAAAATACCTCTGTTCTTGTACTAAATTCAACAATTCTTCTGGAGAAAGATTGCGTTTTTTGATGGTTGATTCATGGCGGACTGCATTTAAAACAGCTTGGGTTTCTTCGTCATTCAAAAATATCCCATGCTGTGCTAATAAGTTAGATAATAAATGCCTTCCAGAATGTTTACCGATGACTAAACGACGTTCCCAACCTACTGCTTCTGGTGCAAATGGTTCATAGGTTTCTGGGTTTTTGATGACACCATCAGCATGAATTCCTGATTCATGAGCAAAGGTATTTTCACCGACAATTGCTTTCCAAGGTGGCACGTTTGCACCGGCAGCATTAGCAACTAATTGAGATAGTTTTAAGAAATTTTTTGTATCAATTCCCAAGTCAACATTGTAGATATGTTTTAAAGCCATAACAACTTCTTCTAAAGCTGCATTTCCTGCTCTTTCTCCTAAACCATTCACGGTGGTATTGACAGAAAGTGCGCCGGCTCTAATTCCCGCAATAGCATTAGCAGTTGCTAAACCAAAATCATTATGGGTGTGAATTTCTACGGGAATTGATAAAGTAGATACTAATCGTTTAACTTTGAGGTGAGTTTTAAAAGGTTCAAGGATTCCCACTGTATCACAAAAACGAAATCTAGATGCACCCCATTCTTGAGCATATAAAGCTACATCTTGGAGAAAATTTTCATCTGCTCTGGAAGAATCTTCTCCTCCTACTGCTACCCATAAATCATGATCTAGAGCAAAGTTAATACAGTCTTTTAGTCTTTGTAAACTAACTCGCCATTGACCATGAAATTTGGCGGCAATTTGAATACCAGAAACGGGAATAGCAATATGTATTCTTTTGATTCCACAGGCAATAGAGGCTTTTATATCTGAGATAACTGCACGATTCCAAGCTAGTAATTTAGTATCTAAATTTAACTCAGAAATTGCTTTGATAGCACGAATTTCTTCCTCTCCCATTGCGGGTATACCTACTTCTAATTCTGGTACACCAATGGCATCGAGAAATTTGGCGATCGCTACTTTTTCTTCTAAGTTAAAAGCAACTCCTGCCGCTTGTTCCCCGTCACGTAACGTAGTATCATTAATACTAATTTGACTCATCTCAAACATTCCTCTAGCCAAGTTTTTACTGTAAACGTTCAGCTATTAGTGGTCAGATTTTTGACGTTTACGCCATAAAAAACTATTTGATCATCTAAGTATTGATCAAATATTCTGACTCCTGAATCCTGAATTCTTAGTTTTTACTAATGTCCTTTAATGCTACAATGGCCATTCCACATAGATATAAAGCAAATATTAATTTTTGTAGATAACTGCTAAAAATAACAGGAGTTATTGAAAACAGTTGATAATATTTAATTATTGCTCAATAACTCACACCACATCTGTATGTTAGGAAACTAAATTTCGGTATCATTTAGGAAGATTTATTTTGCTCATGTTTGGGATGTTCTACAAATAGCCAGTAGCTAATATAGCTATTAGTAAGTCCTGTCAGTAACAAAATACCCAGTCCAGCAATTAAACTCGTAATCATAATATTTACCTCATAATTAAGAAGTCAGGAGTCAGGAGTCAGAATATATATTTCTGGAAGATCCTGATATTGTTTAATTGTCAATTGTCAATTGTCAATTTTCAATTGATTAAGCGTGTTCTGCTAACCAATCAAAAATCTTTTCTAACTGTTGTAAATCTATCAAACCATATTGCCAAAGCAGCATGGGAATGGGACCTTGATCAAATTCACGATGTCGCAAAGCAACAGCAATATCAGCTTTTGAAAGTGACAGTTCGCTATGTAGAAATTGCAATAATTTCTTATCGCTGTTACCGTTTACCATAAGTTGACGTTCAAAATATCAAAATAGACACAGATTTACCTGCTAATTTCACTCCATTACAGAAGAAAATATGTCAGAAAAATTGGAGATTTAGCAGATGGGAAAAAATAAGTGAAACCTAAGCTTAGGTTAATTGTCTTGATTATGCAAGCGAAATTGTGAGTGAACAATAACTTTGACTATGACAGAAGATAAATTAGAGTTGCATCTTGAATTTACTTCTGATATTGTGGTGATTAAACCTAAGATAAGTCGTGAATTGTATCACTCACATCGGTTTTGAGAATTAGCCATTATAACCGCAGTACCAACAACTTTCTAACCATTCCACTAATTCCTCACGAGAAGCTAAAAATTGCATAATGGTATTTTGCACAATCACTGCTTCTTTGAAGCTATTAATTTGCACTCTTAAAGAACCATCTGGTTCACAAGCACACGCAATCATTAACTCTTGCAAGCGGTGAAAAATTTCCGAGCGATCGCTCAAAGGAACTTCCAAAAATTGTTCACCTAAAGCCAAAAAGTTACCATTCAAGGACATAAATTACTGCTCGTTGATAGGCAAAGTTTACAGTTTACTTATATAGCAGGAGTCAGGAGTCGTAGGGGCGAAGCATTCGGAAAATAGCCTTTTCATAAAATTGATAATTGGTCGCCCGAATGCTTCGCCCGTACAGGAGTCAGGAGGAAAACCCTTTTTTCGAGAAAACTCCATCATCAATTTGTGAACTACCGATATTTCCATTGCTATACATCATCTTGTTGATGATTTTTGAGAGTTTTTACTTGTTGTTCAAGTTGTTCAATGCGGGAAAGTAAAGAACGAATTATATCTGCTTCCACATCGGGTAATTTTCCATGTTCTAAAGGAGAAATGCGTTTTTTCTGTTTTTGGGAAATAATGCGCCCAGGAATACCAACGACGGTAGAATCAGGAGGAACATCACGTAAAACGATAGAACCTGCACCGATCCGCACGCGATCGCTAATTTGAATATTTCCCAAAACCTTCGCACCCGCACCCACAACCACGTTATTACCTAAAGTGGGATGACGTTTACCGCTTTCTTTCCCAGTTCCACCGAGAGTTACACCTTGATAAATGAGTGTATAATCGCCAACTATGGCAGTTTCACCAATTACCACACCCATACCATGATCGATAAATACACCTTTACCAATTTTTGCCCCTGGATGAATTTCAATACCTGTAAAAAATCGTCCCCAATGAGAAATTAAACGGGGAATAAAACCCACTTTACGAATCTGTAACCAATGAGCGAGACGATGTAAACAAAGAGCATGAAAACCAGGATAACAAAAGATCACCTCTAACCAATTTCGTGCGGCTGGATCACGCTCAAAAATGATGCGAAAATCACTCATTAATGGCTCTAAAAAATCGCCAGAGAGTAGATTTTTCCGCGAGTCTGTATTTGCAGTTTGGGTTTTGAGACTGTCTAGAGACTGTTGCATCGGTACTGTCTGGTTAAGAGAGCCATGTTGTGTTTTTCTGCTTATATCAGGTGACTTGAAAGCAGAGAAAATCCCAGCTACCGATTAGATTTATTGAATTTATTAAGATTGTACTCAATAGGTTTAAACCCCTATTTAACAGATATTTAACACAAATTTACATTCTTTCTTGGGGTAGGGGTACTAGCCTTTTATTACAGGGGTACGGGTATTTATGGGATAGGGTTTGAGGTTTTTTGTACTCAATTAAATCTATTTGCCTGTGAGAGTTACAGCGATTTAGGCAAGATATTTTGAGATATATTAAGTTGTACTCAGTTGATGTGAAAAGTTGTGTTAATGACAGGAAATTAAGGTTTTATGTATTTGCTGTTACTATTATTAGTGTAGAGTTTTGGTAGTCAAAAGACCGATTTCTTTATTTTGTTTTAGGATTTTATTTTCTGTAGGGGGGAATACAAAATAGCAATAGGTAGGAAGAAAAATTTAGCGATTATAGAATTTTACCTAGCTTGGGTTTTTATATTGTGTTATAATCAAGACTTACGAATTCGCCTAATTTTTATGTAAATAGTAGTTATTAGCCCTATGACATTAGCAACACCGCAAACCAAACAATATATTGAACAAAGAAATGAATGACATTACCAAAAATGTGAACAATAAATAACAGCAACTATGAAATTTTCAACCCTCACCAATTCATTAGACAATTTTCTTCAACAACCCAATATTGAAGCTTCTCCTGCTTGGGAGTTTATCCAGGGAAAAGCCCAGCAAAAACCCATGCCAACGCTGTTTCATTCTCGCCTCCAACGCAACCTTGTTAACGTTATCAATAGCCAAACTACAGCTTACGAAGCTATTCAAGAATTGCGGTGTATTGTACCTCCCATGTCTTTTGTACCTGATATTGCGGTTGTAAAAAGTGAACGTTTTACAGATGAAGATGGATCCCTACAAGGTTCACCAGACTGGTTAATTGAAATTCGTTCTCCTGATCAAAGTACATTAGATATACAACAAAAAATCCTGCATTGCTTGAGTAACGGGACACAGCTTGCTTGGTTAATTGATATTCAAAGAAAGCAAATTTGGGTATGGGAAAATCAAGAATTACCGCTTATTTATGCCGATCATGATATAATCCCTAGCCTAGATAACATTTTAGAATTAACTGTTGCAAATGTGATAGCAATGACTCAGCAAAGATGATATAATGTTATGTTAGAATAATGAATATGTTTATTAGGAAGTTGTTATGACTCAAGTAAATGCCTCTCAAGTTCAAGAACATTTGACTGATTTCCTAGATAGTCTGACTCAGGGGGAAAAATCAATTGTTATTGAACAAGCAGGAAAAGCAATAGCGACTCTCATTAGTTATGAAGAATGGAAACGCTTAAAACAAATAGAAAGTTATTTAATTTCCCAGGACGATGAAGAATCTTTTAGTCCTGAAGAAGTCATCACAGCATATAATCTTTAGCTAAATCTGCATCAATGCTTTCATTGTCAATATTTGTACTATTATGAACATTAAGTGTGCCAAAATGACGCTCAAATTTTGCCCGTGCTAATTCTTTTTGTGCATCTGTAGGTACTACCAAAACTCGACTAAAATATTGTTCTAGCAATGTTGTTGCTAAACTTTCTGGAGAAATACCAATATTATTAGCTTGTTGCTGAATAGCGATCGCTATTTGATCACTCAGTTCCAGAGTTAGAATTTGGCTCATAATAGGATACTCAAGAATTGGTGTAATTATAACATTGATTGCGTACAGATGAAAGATACCAAGGAAAAATCACCGTAAAAATTAAAAGCTTGATTATTCCGAGTCTACCTGCTTTACAACCTCTAAAGGTAAATCTAGCACTTCTGCAATTTGTTCATCATTTAAACCAAAATACCTTAACTTGTCAATTTTTTCTGACTGAGTTTTATTATTTTTACGATGTTTAAATTTAGGATGAATAAAATTATTTTTATCTGATTTATTTTTAGGATTTTTAGAACCGAATTTTATACAATTAATTACATTACTATTAATACTATTATCACCTAAAGAAATATTTACATTTCCCTGTCGTTCCAGAACAGATTTAAGATTTTTTTTATCCACTGGTTCATCAAAAATATCAGATAACAATTGTAAAAGTTCATAACCTACATCCTTTGCATGACCCGCGCTACAACCACAGTTTTCAGCAATATCAGCATACTTGTGATGATTGAGCGAACCTTCAATAACTGCGCGTTGTATGTCGTTCAGATGCTCACCTGTGTTGAGATAAACAGCGTCATCCACTAATTGTAGTAGTTCGTGAATCTGCATATTTAGAAATGTAACACGACATAGGTAATTTTAGCATACTTTATCCGTATTTATCAGTCTTTTTCCGTCCTTTTTTGTAAATTTTTTTATAATCCGCTTTTTTCCGCTTTTCAGGTTTGGGTAGGTGGTGTAGCGTGGGTAAAAAGTAGAACTTACGCAAGTTTCACATTAAATATTTATTGTAGGGTGCATCAAATATCACAAATCTGTTGATTGAAATTATTTATGCGCTTTTACGTAAAATAGCTATGACTAAATTGGGTAAGTTCTCAAAATAAAGGAGATGTAATCATGACTGACAATGAACGCAAATTTATCACCAGTGAAGCTATATCCAATGACAAACATGATACTCATGAGAAAATTTGGAAAACCACTAAAGACAGTTTTTCTAGTCGAGATTGTATAGGATATTGGCGTTATCCCTTATTCTCTAAAGTAGGAGAAGTCAGAAAAGAACCAGACATTCTGATTGTTGATCGAGAATTGGGATTAATTACTATAGAAATAGAAAATATTAGCATTGATCAAGTTGTAGCTGTTAATGGTGATCAATGGGAATTTACACATGATAGTACAGTGCTTTCCAATCCTGCACAACGTTCTAATCGTTCATTACAAACATTATTAGGATATTGTGATCGAGAAGATACTATTTTTCGCAAAATTACAGGACGTGCTTTAGTTGCTTTACCAAAAATTACCATAGAAGAGTGGCAACAAAAAGGTTTTGATCAATTACCTAATTGTCCTCCTATTATATTTAAAAATAATTTGGGTAAAACAGCTTTTTTTGAAAGAATTTACCAATCACAACCAATGGTTACAGGAGATCACATCAATGATGAACAATGGAAAGTATTGCGTGCTGTTATTAGTGGGACTCCTGTACTTCGTAAACCTTCTATAGCTACTTTTTCTCATACTAAAAATAGATCAGCTATTCTTTCAATTCTTGGTGAGTGGCTTTATGAAACTGACTTACAACAAGAACATACTGGTAAAGAAATTCCTCCAGGAGCGCAAAGAATACGGGGAATTGCAGGTTCAGGTAAGACTGTTTTATTGTGCCAAAAAGCTGCTAATATGTATTTAAAACATCCTGATTGGGATATTGCTTTAGTGTTTTTTACCCGTTCTTTATATGAGCAGATTGAAAGTTTACTAGATCGTTGGTTAAAAAGATTTAGTAATGGCGATGTTTCCTATGATGAAAAAGTTAGGAGAAAACTAAAAGTTCTTCATGCTTGGGGTGGTAGCTATAGAGCAGGTTTATATTCAACTATTTGTGAGAGACACGGCGTTTCACCTTTGAGAGCTATTCAGGGTTTAAGCCCAAGTGAAGGATTAGCTGAATGTACTAAGAGATTGTTAGATGGGAAAGAAATCCAACCTCTTTTTGATGCTATTCTTATTGATGAAGGTCAAGACCTTGTAAGTGAAGATGAAAGAAAATTTGAAGAAAATAATGAATCTAAACAAGCTATTTATTGGATGGCTTATCAAGCTTTACGTCCTGTTGACAATGAATATTCTGAACAACGTTGTTTAATATGGGCTTATGATGAAGCTCAAAGTTTAGATAGTCTAAAAATACCAATGGCTAAAGAATTATTTGGTAAAAGTTTGACAAATTTAGTATCTGGACAACATAAAGGTGGAATTAAAAAAAGTGAAATAATGCACCGTTGTTATAGAACTCCTGGAGAAATTCTAACAACTGCTCACGCAATTGGAATGGGATTATTGCGCTCCGATGGAATGCTACAAGGATTAACAGACAAGAAGAGTTGGGAATCAATTGGTTATCAAGTTAAAGAAGGAGAATTTCGTTCTGGGCAAAAAATTGTTTTACATCGTCCTCCAGAAAATTCGCCGAATCCTATTCCTAAACTATGGGAAAAGCCAGTTCTTGAATTTGAAACCTATGAATCTCGAACTCAGGAATTAGAAGCTTTAGCCGCAAGAATTAAATATAATCTTGAGCAAGATGGATTAAAATCTAGTAGAGATATTTTAATAGTCGTTTTAGGTTCAGTGAGAGATGCAGGTCAGTTAGAAACAGAAGTAGGAAAGTTCTTGATGAAAGAAGGAATTAATATTTACATTGCGGCTGCTAAAACACTGAATCAGTTAAATCCAAATTTTCAAGCTGGAACATTAAATCAAGATAAATTTTGGTGTGAAGGAGGTGTAACAATTTCTCGTATTCATCGAGCAAAAGGAAATGAGGCTAATATGGTTTATGTTGTTGGAATTGATAAAATTGCAGAAAATGAAAATGATCCTAATTTACGAAATCAGCTATTTGTTGCATTAACAAGATCGAGAGGTTGGGCTTGTATGAGTGGAATTGGTGACTATCCTTTTTATAGTGAAATTAACCAAGTGATTAAAAGTGGAGATACTTTTACTTTCACCTATAAGAAACCGCCAAAAGTCAATACAGGAGAAGAAACAGAATAATCGTAGGGTGGGTTAAGCACCTGAGCTAATCAAGTAGTAAAATACAATAGACATCTCCACAATAGAATGTATTAATTTGTCATAAATTGTAGGGGCGAAGCATTTGGGCGATAATTTAACGGAAAAATCAGACATCTAGATATCCCAAATGCTTCGCCCAGCCCCCATAAATAAGTTCCATAATTTCTTTTCTGGAGATGTCTAATAATATTGACGCACAGTAACCCACCATTTACCATCAATGATCCTATGTTATCAGATTTTCTCGATGATTTAAAAAGTGCTGACTTAGTTGGTATTTCCTTAAATCCTCAAACCCTGGGATTACGTCTTGACTTTACCTTCGGTCCTGAAGCTGATGATGTCGCAATTGAACTTTACCACATTATTCACCTGGTTTTTTCCCAACCTCTAAATACAGAAGATGAGGATATTTGTTTTTGGGTAGGAGAAGTCGAACTCAAAAAAATTGAAGATGATCTTCAGAAATATTTATCTAAATACTATCCATTTATCAATCAAAATCAAGTAGATAACACCAATTTAAAATCACTAATTTATTTTCATTTGCAAGGCGATATTTGTTTAGAGGTTGTTTGTAAAAATTATAAAACTTTTCAACAAGTAAGAAATTAAATAATTTTCTAAATCACATTCATTTAAATTGCTGAAATGATACAAATGGACAGGTAGGGGTTTAGCAATGCTAAACCCCTACGATAAATATAATAGACATCTCCACTAAAATAGTGATATAATCGGCTTACATAATTCTCTAAATCATAGATATGTCCCTTAACATAATCAAAGAACATATAGAAATCACTCCCGGTATTTGTGGAGGAAAACCCCGGATAGCTGGACATCGGATTCGAGTTCAAGATATTGTGATTTGGCATGAACAAATGGGAATGTCACCTGATGAAATTCTCTACCACTATCCTAGTATTACTTTATCCGATGTCTATGCAGCGTTAGCATATTATCATGATCATCCAGAAGAAATTAGGCAACAAATATCAGAATCAGAAGCTTTCATCCAAGAAATCCAAGCACAAACTGCTTCGATTTTGCAACAAAAACTGAAACAGCGCAATGACAGAAAAAATTAAGTTCCATTTAGATGAAAGTGTTAGTAATGCCATTGCGTTAGGTTTACTTCGCCGAGGAATCAATGTGACTACAACTTCAGAAGCAGGATTAATTGGTGTGTCAGATAGAGAACAAATTGCTTTTGCTTTATCTGAAAACCGGATCTTGATAACTCATGATGATGATTTTGTCATGCTTCATCGTAGTGGTATAAATCATGCAGGAATTACATATTGTGATCAAAAACGTCGTTCAATTGGTGAAATATTAAATACTTTAATTCTAATTTGGGAAACACTTGAACCAGAAG
Organism: Sphaerospermopsis sp. LEGE 00249; assembly: GCF_014299995.1. Taxonomy (NCBI): domain Bacteria; kingdom Bacillati; phylum Cyanobacteriota; class Cyanophyceae; order Nostocales; family Aphanizomenonaceae; genus Sphaerospermopsis; species Sphaerospermopsis sp. LEGE 00249. The sequence continues at coordinate 47,532 of NZ_JACJUZ010000015.1, forward strand.
ATATGAAGAATCGACTTGAGTTTTTATGAAAATTAACTCGCTTTTGATTCCAATTCTTCAATTTCCGAGATATCTAATATATTAATAGGTGGATGGTTAGGAAATTCAACAACAAGACGCAACTCACCACCCATCTCAGTAATATACTTTCGCAAAATTGCAAGCATTAAATCAGTACGATTTTCCATTTGAGAAACAGTTACTTCTGACATTTGTTCCTGAGTGAGTTTAAGTGCTAATCTCAATTGTTGTCGTGCCATTTCTTCAGCAATTAGCAACTTAGATTCTTCTTCAATTTTTTGTCGTCTTTCTGGTGATAACTGTTCTAATTTTTCCTTTAAAGTTTTCCCCATTGTTTTATCCTTTCTTTTCTTCTGATTGTTTTTTTAGTTGAGCTAAATGTGCATCAAATCTAGCATCAGCAGTTTTGATCAGTTGCTTATAAAAACGACTTTCACTTCCACCTGATTTATCACCTGCGCTCATGCCTTCCTTTTTTGAATAATCTAGTTACTAGCTTTTACTTCAGGTTCAAGATATAACTCTATAGCTTCATTAATATTTGCTAACGCCTCATCTATATTTTCCCCCTCACTGATACAGCCAGGTAAAGAGGGAACATAAACGGTATATCCACCTTCATCACTTGGTTCTAGAATCACTCTTAGTTTCAGATTTTTAAAATTATTAAGACCATACAAATTACTATTTTAGCAAAACTATTCACCCAAAACTAACACTACGATAAATTTCTTTAATCGGTAATTCTACACCTACAGACTCTAAAAAAATAGATTTCTCTAAATCATTAAAATCACCCAATAACCAACCTTGATCTTGCTTACTATATTTTTCTATAAAAACTTCATCCTGTTCAACTAATAAATATTCACAAAAACTAGGAATTGAACGATACATTCTAAACTTACTTTGACGATCATAGTCTGCTGTAGAAGGAGATAATACTTCCACAATTAAAATAGGATTTAAAACCTCATCTTTGCGATTATCATTTAGTTGTGGTTCACCATCAAAAACCATAACATCAGGATATACTCCCTGGTTATGTTGAGGAATATATAGCCGTAAATCGCTGTTAATAGCTTCAAATTGAGTATCACGCAGCAGATAGGTAGGATATGTCAAAATATTTCGACCTATACGGCTATGACTTAATGATCCTCCTGGCATGGGTACAATTTCTCCATCATGATATTCATTACGTCCTTCCGCTTTTTCTTCAATAGCTCGATATTCATCTAAACTATAACGACGCTCAACGGTGGTAATCATAATTTGTTAACTCAATAATGTTACTAGATATAATTTTCTAACTTTTTTCTAACTTTCTTAATTTTTATTCGCAGCCCAAAGAATAGCAGTATCTTGATATTCTTTAAACATTGGATCAGCCGTAATAATTGTCGTGTCCTCCATTTGTGCCTGAGCTATTAACATTCGATCAAAAGGATCTCGATGATGTAAGGGTAAAATAGCTGTTCTAAGTGCATGAGAAGCTGTAATTTCCAGATATTTTGCACCTAACCGCACCATGCGACTAGAAATATAACCATCCAGTGGTTCTGGTAATGGTAACTTACCGATCGCCACTTTTATCCCCATTTCCCACACACTAGCAACAGAAAGCCATAGTTCGTTGTTTTCATCAGCTATCTGTGCGATCGCCTCTTCATTTAAACGCTCTGGTTGGGCAAACCACCATAACCAACATTGAGTATCCAATAAAAATTTCACTCTTCACTACCCTCAAATGCTGCCAAAATATCATCTGGTAAGGGTGCATTAAAGTCTTCTGGTACTACAAAAAGTCCTTTATCTTGCCCTAAACTGTCACGTCTATTAGATGAGACACTAAAAGGAACTAACTTGGCCACAGGAACACCCCGGTTAGAGATGATAATTTCCTCACCCAGTTCCACACGAGATAACAGACGTGAAAGATTTGTTTTAGCTTGATGGATATTTACAGTTTCCACGGTTTTTTAGCTAAGTTTATAAACTAAGTTTAGTACGATTTTCAGATTACTGCAAACTATTTAAGCCGTAACAGCAATGGCAATTTTCCCCACAGTCCTTTCACCCTCACTATAGCGATGAGCTTCTGTTAATTCTTGTAACGGATATGTGCGATCAATCACTGTCCGTAACTTCCCAGCCTCAATTAATTCCTTCAAATAACCCAAATCCTGACTATTCGGCTTTTCCAAAACAATTTTCGCCTTTTGACCAGGAAGAAACGCTGTGAAAATACTCTGTAAAATTACCTCCGGTATAGGCAAAGTTGATACATAAACCCCATTGGGCGTTAACACCTTTCTGCAATTAGAAAATGAACTTTTAGCAACCGCATCAAAAATAATATCGTACTGCACATTACCTTTTGTAAAGTCTTGTTGCGTATAGTCAATAACTAAATCTGCGTTCAAAGACCTCACCAAATCCAAATTTTTAGCACTGCAAACACCAGTCACCTCAGCACCCAACGCCTTAGCAATTTGCACCGCAAACACCCCTACACCGCCCGAAGCACCATTAATCAATACCTTTTGACCTGATTTCATATTTCCCAAATCTCGCAGGGATTGGAGAGCCGTTAACGCTGCTAATGGGACGGTGGCTGCTTGTTCATAACTCATGTTGGTGGGTTTGGCAACTGCTAAATTTTCCGGGATGGCAGCGAACTCTGCATAAGCACCCCCTGGAAAGCTGGTACTGCCATAAATAGCATCTCCTACTTTAAAGCGCGTCACCTGTGAACCAACTGCCACCACTTCCCCAGCGACATCAAAACCAAGAATCAGGGGAAATTTGTTTCCAGTCAAAATGCTTATCATCCCTTTGCGGGTTTTCCAGTCAATGGGGTTAACACTACTAGCGTGAACCTTCACCAATAGCTGATCAGGTTTGATTTTTGGTTGTTCTACCTCTTCATATTGCAAGACTTCAGGAGAACCATAACGACGTATCACCATAGCTTTCATAAAAATTCCCATCCTTATATATATATTTGTTTGCCATAATTATAGTTTAGTCATTGCCAAAAGTTCAGCAAGACTTATTTATTTTTTACCATTGCCTGTCAACTGTCACCTAACTTGAGATTATTTTTCATTCCCTATTCCCTATTCATCAGCATTCAGCCATCAGCAAAAATCATAAAAAACACAAATATTAGTCTGTAAATTTCCCTGTTAAAAAGCTGTGAAACCTGAGAAATTATGAAAAACTTTCAAAAAGTATAATTTCATCAACCTGTATATTTACATCTGAAAGTTGATTACTGATTACTGATAAATGATTGCTTATTTCTATTCCCTCCCTTAAACAAAATAAGATTACTTGCAAATTATCTGCATTAAGACTATAGTATTATTAAACGATGACAGCCTTTAGCTAAAATCGGGAGCATCCCAAATGTGTAAGTTTATTTTGATCTCACGGAAAAAATGATCTAAGGGACTGATATGATTGAACCGCAAAGGACGCAAAGGACACAAAGGTAAGAGAGTTTAAGAGATTTTTTGGTGTTGCTATGGTTATTTTTTCAAAATTGGGATGCTCTCGCTAAAATCTAACGACTCGCTGAAAGCTGATTACTGATAGCTGAATACTTACCGAAAAATTAAAAAAATATAAACTGCATTTTTATCTGAAAAAAAATGCTATTCTAGATACAGAATATAATAGGCATCTTTCGGACTTAGTAAGACTTTAGGAAAAGAGTTATAAATGTAGCTAAAATCCTGAAATTCCTTATATATTAAGACTTTCAGAAGAAAGAAATCAGGATTTGAGTACATTGTAAATGTAAGCAAAAATTAACTAATATCTTATCCCAACCCTGACAGGTATTGGGTTTTGAATGAGTACAAAGAAATCCTGAACCCCACTTCATAAATGCTCGTACCCCAACTAAAAAATACTAGCACCCATACCCGAAAAAATATTATTTAATTATTGTAATCCTTGCAGAGATGAGGATTTATATTTTTGAGTACAAAGATAATAAATCCAATAAATCCTATCCTAGAGATAGCAAAAAGCCTTATGAAAAGTGCTGCTATAAATCATTTATCGCCAATTACTTAACGCTCCTTAACAAATCAGCAGCGAAAAGTAAGTGGAGGGATGAGATAGCACCATGCCTGAAGTGAAAGGAAGTCGCGGCTGTACCCGTCTACCCAAAACCCAAAGTTAACACACACCAGCCAAACTTCAAGGATTAATTGCCTGATCAATTTTGGATTTTAGATTTTAGATTTTAGATTTGGGATTTTGAATTAAATGTCACCAAAATTTAGAATCTATCATAAATTACCAAAATTGATATTATTGCCAAATTAACCCTTGGGGCAAATAGAGTATAAACGCGACTTCAGTTCATAGGCATTGGAAGGAGCAACGGCATCTCCCACAGTGGCCATCTAGTCCACCGACGTTTGCGAAATTCAATGACACTACCGGCTACAGGACTCCTCACCTCCTCCGAACAGGAACCCAATCTCAAAGCCAAATCTGGTGGTTGCGGTTGCGATAGTAACACAGCGCCAGAAATGGACGAAAAACTCAAAGCACGCATCGCCAACCATCCCTGTTACAGCGAAGAAGCGCATCACCATTATGCACGGATGCACGTTGCTGTTGCTCCTGCTTGCAATATTCAATGTAACTATTGTAACCGCAAGTATGACTGCGCTAACGAAAGCCGTCCGGGAGTAGTTAGCGAACTACTAACACCAGAAGAAGCTGCACATAAAGTATTAGTTGTAGCGAGTAAAATTCCCCAAATGACAGTTCTGGGAATTGCTGGACCTGGTGATCCTTTAGCAAACCCCGAAAAAACATTTCGTACCTTTGAGTTGATTGCAGATAAAGCACCAGATATTAAGCTTTGTTTATCAACCAACGGTTTGATGCTACCAGAATACATCGATCGCATCAAACAATTAAATATAGATCACGTTACCATCACCCTTAACACCATTGACCCAGAAATAGGCGCACAAATTTATTCTTGGGTTCACTATAAACGCAAACGTTATAGAGGTGTAGAAGGTGCGAAAATTCTGCTAGAAAAGCAGATGGAAGGATTGCAAGCTTTAAAAGAAGCTGACATTTTGTGTAAAGTTAATTCTGTGATGATTCCCGGAATTAATGATCAACACTTGGTAGAAGTTAACAAAATGATTCGTGAGAATGGTGCATTCCTGCACAATATCATGCCGCTAATTTCTGCCCCAGAACATGGTACACATTTTGGTTTAACTGGTCAACGTGGACCAACAAACAAAGAACTGAAAGAAGTACAGGATCAATGTTCTGGTAATATGAAAATGATGCGTCACTGTCGCCAGTGTCGTGCCGATGCGGTAGGATTATTAGGAGAAGACCGCAGCCAGGAATTTACTAAAGAGAAATTCTTGGAAATGTCCCCAGAATATGACTTAGAAAAACGTCAAGAAGTACAGGAAGGAATTGAGAAATTTAGAGCAGAAATTAAACTAGCGAAAGAGAAAGTTAAGGCTGAAAAACAAACAGCTACTAAGGAAAAAATTCTCGTTGCAGTTGCCACTAAAGGCGGTGGTTTAGTTAACCAACACTTCGGACACGCGAAGGAATTTCAAGTTTACGAAGTTGATGGAAATGAAGTTCGTTATGCAGGACATCGGCGAATTGATCAATATTGTCAAGGTGGATACGGTGAAGAAGCAACCGCAGACCATATAATGAAAGCAATTGCTGATTGCAAAGCGGTTTTAGTTTCCAAAATTGGCAACTGTCCTAAAGAGAAACTGCACGCAGCCGGCATACAGACTGTTGAAGCTTACGATGTAATCGAAAAAGTTGCTTTAGAGTTTTACGAGCAGTATGTAAAGGCGAAATAGTAATGAATATTTAGGAAGTCAAAAGGAGCCAGTGCGTTGGGCGGCTCTGCCGACTTGAAGCAACTGGCGTTCAAAAGTTTGAAGAATACTGTTCTTTTTACTTCTCACTTTTGCCTTCTCTATTTACCCATTACTACAGCCCAAAACCTCAAAGGAGAATAATCATGGCTTACACAATTACTAGCCAGTGTATTTCCTGTAATCTTTGTGTGTCTGTATGTCCTAATGGTGCAATTCAAGAAGTTGAAGGTAAGCACGTAATTGATTCTGAAAAGTGTACAAACTGCGCCAATACTATTTACACAGTTCCTCAATGTAAAGCAGTTTGTCCTACAGCTAGTGGTTGTGTAGAAGAATCAACAGATTATTGGGAAATGTGGTTTGCTACTTATAACCGCGTGATTGCAAAATTAACCAATAAACAAGATTATTGGGAACGCTGGTATAACACTTATTCCCAAAAGTTAGCGGAACAATTGAAAAAACAACAAGCAGCGATTTAGGTGACAGGTGACAGGTGACAGGTGACAGTAAAGAAGTTTTTAGCAATTACCAATTACCAATTACCTATCACCAATTACCCAAATCCAATAAGTAATAAATCATAACTAAGTAAATAGTGAGTGAAATGTTAAAGAATTGCATCTATCTCGATAATAATGCAACCACAAAAGTAGATCCTCAAGTTGTCGAGGCGATGCTACCTTACTTGACGGACTACTATGCCAACCCTTCTAGTATGCACACTTTTGGCGGTCAATTAGCTAAAGATGTGAAAGTAGCTAGAGAAAATGTTGCAGCTTTATTGGGAGCAGAAGATTCATCGGAAATTGTCTTTACAAGTTGTGGTACTGAAGGTGATAATGCAGCTATTAGAGCAGCGTTATTAGCTCAACCAGATAAACGCCACATCATCACTTCCCAGGTAGAACATCCGGCTGTTTTAAATGTCTGCAAACAGTTAGAAACTCAAGGTTATCAAGTTACTTATTTGTCTGTTAATAATAAGGGACAAATAGATTTGAATGAGTTGGAAGCTTCTCTCACTGGCAACACTGCTTTAGTAACAGTAATGTATGCCAATAATGAAACCGGCACAATTTTTCCAATTGAAGAAATTGGTGCTAGAGTTAAAGAATATGGAGCTATCTTTCACGTTGATGCAGTACAAGCGGTAGGTAAAGTACCCTTGAATATGAAGACCAGTACAATTGATATGTTAACCATATCTGGTCATAAAATTCACGCTCCCAAGGGTATTGGTGCTTTGTATGTAAAACGTGGTGTGAGATTCCGTCCTTTCTTAATCGGTGGACATCAAGAAAGAGGACGTAGAGCAGGTACAGAAAATGTTCCCGGAATTATCGCTTTAGGCAAAGCTGCGGAACTGGAACTGTTACACTTAGAAGAGGCGACAAAGAGAGAAAGAAAATTGCGCGATCGCCTCGAACAAAGTTTACTTGCTAAGATTCCTGATTGTCAAGTAAACGGTGATGTAAATAATAGATTGCCTAACACTTCTAATATCGGTTTCAAGTATATTGAAGGTGAAGCAATTCTGTTACTTTTGAATAAGCATGGTATTTGTGCTTCCTCTGGTTCTGCTTGTACTTCGGGTTCTCTTGAACCATCTCACGTTTTACGAGCAATGTGTTTACCCTACACTACTTTACATGGTTCAATTCGTTTCAGTCTTTGTCGCTACACCACTGAGGAAGAAATTGATCAAGTAATTGCAGTCATGCCAGAAATTGTTGAAAAACTACGTGCATTATCTCCCTTCAAAAATGATGATGCAAGTTGGTTACAACAACATGAGCAAACTTTAGTAAATAGGTAATGGGTAATAGGTAATGGGTAATGGGTAATAGCAAATATATTGTTTCAATTACCAATTACCAATTACCAATTACCAATCACCAATTACCAATCATCAATCCAAAATCTAAAATCCAAAATCCAAAATCCAAAATTAACTATGTGGGACTACACTGATAAGGTATTAGAATTATTTTACGAACCCAAAAACCAAGGCGCAATTGAAGATAATCATGAACCTGGTGTAAAGGTTTCTGTGGGTGATGTAGGAAGTATTGCTTGTGGTGATGCTTTAAGATTACATTTGAAAATTGAAGAAGCAACCGATAAAATTCTTGATGCTCGTTTTCAAACCTTTGGTTGTACCAGTGCGATCGCTTCTTCTAGTGCTTTAACTGAAATGGTTAAAGGTCTAACTTTAGATGCAGCTTTGCAGGTAACAAATAAGGAAATCGCTGCATATTTGGGCGGTTTACCTGAAGCGAAAATGCACTGTTCTGTTATGGGTCAGGAAGCTTTAGAAGCTGCGATTTATAACTATCGTGGTATTCCTTTAGCGGCACATGATGACGATGATGAAGGTGTCCTAATCTGTAGTTGTTTTGGAATAACTGATGCTAAGATCAAGAAAGCAGTAAGACAGAATAACCTCTTCAGTGCAGAACAGGTAACAAATTATGTAAAAGCTGGTGGCGGATGCGGTTCTTGTTTAGCGAAGATTGATGATATAATAAAAGAAGTTAAGCAAGAGTATGAGAAAGAAATCGCCAGTAAAAATAGCGCAACAGCTAACAAAGAAATTTCCACAGTAGGGCAACAAAAACCATTAACTAATGTGCAAAAAATCGCCCTAATTCAAAAAGTATTAGATGAAGAAGTCCGACCTGTTTTAATCGCCGATGGGGGAGATGTTGAACTTTACGATATTGAAGGCGATAAGGTAAAAGTAATTCTGAAAGGTGCTTGTGGTTCATGTCCAAGTAGCACTGCAACTTTGAAGATTGCGATTGAATCGAGATTGCGCGATCGCGTTAACAAAAACATCATTGTTGAAGAAGTTTAGTCACAATTGACAATTGAGAATTGACAATTGACAACTAACAAAACAGTAATTCTTACAACCCAATAAACACTATGAACACAACACAAAATCTATGTTTGGTAGAGCGATCGCCTCCATAAGCTGCGACGTTCTATTACACGCTCACTGCCGTAGATACAAGGCGTGAGAAACCAACAAACAAAAGACCAGTAAACCACTAATACTAGGAACTAGGAACAATGAGCGACGAAAAAATTAGACAGATAGCATTCTACGGCAAGGGCGGTATCGGTAAATCTACCACCTCTCAAAACACCCTCGCAGCTATGGCTGAAATGGGTCAACGCATTCTCATCGTAGGTTGTGACCCTAAAGCTGACTCTACCCGTTTGATGCTTCACTCTAAGGCTCAAACCACAGTATTACACTTGGCTGCTGAAAGAGGTGCTGTAGAAGACCTCGAACTCCATGAAGTAATGTTGACCGGTTTCCGTGGTGTTAAGTGCGTTGAATCTGGTGGTCCAGAACCCGGTGTAGGTTGTGCAGGTCGTGGTATTATCACCGCTATTAACTTCTTGGAAGAAAACGGTGCTTACACAGACTTAGACTTCGTTTCCTACGACGTATTAGGTGACGTTGTATGTGGTGGTTTCGCTATGCCTATCCGTGAAGGTAAAGGGGGGTTGTTTAGGGTTTTTGTTGGTGCAATTGTTTGAGGACTTTTGTTTTTTTGTTCCCTATTTTTGCCCTGGGATTTTTTGGGGAAATGGGGTTTTTGTTTGGGTTTTATGGTTTTGTTTACCCTATTTTTTACCTTGTGTCAAGGGGGATACATGATTTTTGCTAAATTGGTTACTGGTTACTCATTGGTTATTTTACAGTGATATTTGATTGTGAATAAACCATCAGAAATACAGCAAAATAAAACAAAAATAAAACATTTATTACATTTTGTTAAAAATGCCGATTCTCCCAGTTATCCTTTACATACATATATAATTATAGTGTATAATATATTCTTGTAAATTTTTATTATATTTTGACAGTCAAATGGAAGATACACGCAATAAAATTATCAGTTTTGTTGAATATGCTCGCCAGTTGAAGGGTGATGAAAAAGGAGAAGCACAGGTATTTTGCGATCGCCTATTTCAAGCATTCAACCATCAAGGTTATAAAGAAGCAGGAGCAGAATTAGAATATCGCGTAAAAGTTAAAGGCAAATCTACCAAATTTGCTGATTTACTTTGGCGACCTCGGTTACTAATGGAAATGAAAAAACGGGGTGAAAAACTAGAAAGACACTATCAACAAGCCTTTGAATATTGGCTGGAATTAGTTCCCCATCGTCCACAATATGTAATTCTTTGTAACTTTGATGAATTTTGGATTTATGACTTTGATATTCAATTACAAGAACCATTAGATAAAGTCACATTAGAAGATTTACAAAATCGTTATACCGTCTTAAACTTCCTATTTCCTGAAAATCGTAAACCGCTATTCAATAACAACTTAGTTGACGTTACACGCAAAGCAGCAGATAACGTTGCTCAAGTTTTTAATCGCTTAGTGGAAAGAAGAGAAAAAAAAGACATTGCCCAAAAATTTATTCTTCAGTGCGTTGTTGCCTTATTTGCAGAAGATATTGATTTGTTACCTAGAGGATTATTTAGTGAATTTTTAGATGATTGTCGTACTAATAAAATCAGTTCTTATGATTTAATTGGTGGACTTTTTAATCAAATGGGAAGTGACCGTCCTGCACCTCAAGATAGCCGTTATCGAAATGTTCCTTATTTTAATGCTGGTTTATTCTCTAAAGTTGAACCAATTGCATTAACTAGAGGCGAACTCGATTTATTAGCATCAGCAGCGTCAGAAAAATGGTCAAAAGTAGAACCTGCTATTTTTGGGACATTATTTGAATCTAGCATGGGCAAAGAAGAACGTCATGCTTTAGGCGCACATTATACCAGTCCTGCAGACATTCAAAAAGTAGTTTTACCCACAATTGTTAGACCCTGGCAACAAAGAATTGATGCAGCCAATAAGCTAAATGAATTACTAGCACTCAGACAGGAATTAATTAATTTCAAAGTCCTTGATCCAGCCTGTGGTAGTGGTAATTTCCTTTATGTTGCCTATAGAGAAATCAAGAGATTAGAAGCCAGTTTATTAAACAAAATCCATGATAATTTCAGTCTGCGAACTACATCTAGTATAGGCACAATATCTTTAGTAAAAACAAACCAATTTTATGGATTAGATATTAAACCATTTGCTGTAGAACTAGCAAAAGTAACTTTAATGATTGCTAAAAAATTAGCATTAGATGAAGAAAATCAGCTACTTAATGTAGCACAAACCAGTTTATCTTTAGAAATGGATCGCGCCCTTCCTCTGGATAATTTGGATCAAAATATTCGCTGTGATGATGCTTTATTTTGTGATTGGGTAAAAGCAAATGCAATTATTGGCAACCCTCCCTATCAATCAAAAAACAAAATGCAGCAAGAATATGGAGAAGATTATGTTAGTCAACTAAGAGAAAAATATCCAGAAGTACCAGGAAGAGCAGATTATTGTGTTTATTGGTTTCGTCGTACCCATGATGAATTAAGCACAGGTGGACGCGCTGGACTGGTTGGTACAAATACCATCCGTCAAAACTACTCCCGTGAAGGCGGTTTAGATTATATAGTCAATAATGGTGGAACAATTACCGAAGCAGTTTCTACTCAAGTTTGGTCAGGTAGTGCAGTTGTTCATGTTTCCATTGTTAATTGGATCAAAGGTGAAGAATCAGGTCAAAAGAAATTATATACTCAAGTTGGAGATGATGTAGATAGTCCTTGGGAAGTTGTAGAACTTGAGAAAATTAACTCTTCTTTATCTGCAAAACTTGATGTTACTCAAGCAAAAAAACTTTTAGTTAATATCAACTCAGGAGCTTGCTATCAAGGACAAACTCACGGACATAAAGGATTTTTACTCACTGCACAACAAGCGAAAATAATTGCTAAAGATGAATCTTCTCAATCTGTAATTCATCCTTACTTAATAGGTAATAGTCTATTAGGGAATTATAAAAGTCTTACATCTCGCTACTGTATTGATATGAATCATTGTCAAGATTCTGTTTCAGCTATGAAACATAGCCTAGCATTTGAACATATTCAGAAAAATGTTTTTCCAACCATAGAAAAGAATGCTAATGATGAGAGAAAACAAACTGGTAAAGAGAATGGTCCACGTCAATCACACTTTCGTCATTGGTGGAGATTTTGGAGAGGAAGGCCGGAAATGTTGGAGAAAATTTCTCTCATTCCGAGATATGTTGCTTGTGCAAGAGTAACTAAACGTCCAATTTTTGAGTTTGTTAGTTCTTCAATACATCCTAATGATGCTCTGCAAGTATTCCCGTTATCAGATGATTATTCTTTCGGAATTTTACAATCTGATATTCATTGGCAATGGTTTAATGAAAGATGCTCAACTTTAAAAAGAGATTTTCGCTATACTTCTGATACTGTTTTTGATTCTTTTCCTTTTCCTCAAAATCCCAAATTATCACAGGTGAAGAAAGTAGCCGCAGCAGCAGTTAAATTACGAGAGTTAAGACAACAAATTATGACAGAAAATAAATGGAGTTTACGCGAACTTTATCGCACCCTAGAAATACCAGGAAAAAACCGTCTTCGCACAGCACATGAAGAACTTGACAAAGCAGTTCGTGAGGCTTATGGTATGGAAAAAACAAAAGATGTATTAAAGTTTTTGCTGGAATTAAATTTTGAAGTCGCAGATAGAGAAGCAAAAAATTTACCTGTAATAGCTCCTGGTTTACCTCCCTGTGTAACTGATGCTAGTGAGTTTATTACAGATGATTGTGTGAAAATGCCAGATTGAAATTTAATGTTTTACACCCCACATTCTGCACTTCGCTTTGTAATACATGAAAATTACGAAAATTGGGGTTAATGGTGGTTGAATAGCGATCGCCGAAGGGCTATAATTCATACGTTTAAATACTGAATAATATCAACATTTTTTGTAAAATTTATTGAGGTATTAACGTATTACATCTTGAAGTGCGGAAAGTCGGCAAAAATAAGTGGTATACGTAGAGGAAAAAAGACATCTCGAAACATAAATGTTTCTATATGGATAAGTGAAATTACTAAATCTGTTAAATGATATAGTTCTTTATATATCTGATTTACAGCGTTAAATAGCGGATTATATTTAAATGCACTGATGCCGCAGTTTAATCACTGTGTAATCGTTAAGTAATTATGCATAGGATGTGCAAAGGGTTATATCCCTTTTTGAATAAGCTCATCATCTACTTCGATTACAAGTTTCATCAAATCAATTTCTTCTGTCACTTTTGCACTCCGACCAAAAATTTACACTACACATTATAATTGTAAAAGTTTTTAGTAAACATGAGGATCTTTTGCTATGTCACTTTTAAAGCTACTACAGACGCTCATTTCCGGTACTCATAATCCTGAATTGGATGCGGCGCGAATAAATCATGACAGCTTGCCTCAAAGCGAATATTTTCAGGGTGAAAAACTTTCAAAAGACCAATTGGAAAGGGATAAACAGATAACTTCTCAAAGAGGTTATCAATTGGGGCGGAGTTTGATAGCAGCTATCGAAGAACATTACTCTGCTCCAGAACAACAGCGAGTTATTAATAATCTTGTGAAAGCAATAGTATACCTTGGTAATAACGCCAGGATATTTCCTGATATGGACTATAAGGATATTTGGTACACAGATTACTATGATCTAATTGAATTAGCGAAAGATATGGGTTTAGGGGATCGTACTTTACCTCACTGGCCTGAAGAATCAAATTCCTTTAATCGCTATCTAGAACTGACTACTTCTGATTTGGTTCAAATATTTCTGGGTTTTTTAGAAGAAGCTTTGCTTGATGAGTATAAATTTGGGGCAGATTTAGATAGCTGGGTTAGGTACTTATTAAGAGAAACGTTAAAATCGAGACAGCGTTTAGCTCGTGAACAACAAAAGCAGGACGAAGCTTTGCGCTTTTCTCCTACAATCTTCAAAACAACTCAGCAGAATAAAAGCAATAACAGTAAGTAAGACATATAAACGTTAAAAGGTCTTCTGGTATTGTAGTTTGTTGAGAGCGATAGCGAAACGCGACCCAAGAATCCCATTTCCGGTATTGTGGTTTATGGGTGCGATACCTTCGGTAAGCTTCGCTAACGCTTTTTTGGTGTTTGGTTATATCCGTGCTGTGCTAACACATTCAGAATATAGTGATCCGATTTGATTCATGAATTTTTCGTAGAGGCAGGGAACAGGGAACAGGGAACAGGAAAGAAGGCTGTCAGTATTTATGGTGAGCGAAGCCGAACCATGTACGGAGTTCTGTTCAAAAATCAAATATTAGTCCTATATGATGAAGGAAAGTGGAAAGAATAATGCAAACTTTAAACCTTGAAAAAACCATTAATGCTTGGTCATCCATTGCCGAAAACGTCTTTTTTACTCACACAGAAGAGGAATATGAACACTTAGTTGATATACTAGATTCTCTGATAGATCAAGTTGGTGAAGATGAAAATCATCCTCTTGCATCTCTGATGGAAGTCATAGGAGTTTTAATTGAAAACTATGAAAATGAACATATTCCTGAACTGCATATTCCTGAACTGTAGGAAATTATTAATTGACTATCCACCATTTTCAATCATCCAAACCAACATCCCTAAAATTTCATCTACAGGAGGTAAAGGATAATCAGCTAAATCAATAGTTACAATATCACCCTCTAACTTTAAAAATCGCCATTGTGTACCGCTACTAATTGCACCATAAACAATACTAAGAGGATTATGTTTAGCAAGATTAAATCTCTGTGCAGCTACCATCTCTGCAATACACTGTCCAAACCCAGTTCTTAAATCTGCTTTTTTGGCTTCTACAATCACAATTACAGGTGCTTCAATTTCCAACACTTCAGGAGAACGACTTAACAGAAAGTCACATATTCCATTTAATCCCACCGACTCATCAACTGTAAAATCTTCACCAGAAAATAAACTAATTTGCCGATTTAAAATTCTTCTTACTTCTAACAAAACTGGATAAATAATCCCTTCAGAACGTGCTTTTTCACTAGCAGAAGCAGCAAGGGGTAAACTTTCTGCTAAATATGCTGTTAACGTCGTAGAAGGTTCAATTTTGGCAACTTCAGGAATAAAACGCCCACCTTCCTGAGTTTTTAACCCAAAAGCTTCTTTAACCTTACCTATAGATGTAAATTGACTATAAGACATATCTTGTAACATTCCTAGTTTTATAAAATTATTTTTGCGCCTCAGTGTCTGTGAGTGAGGCTAATATCTTATCTTAACTCAATTTTCATCAAACTGTGTCCCATCTGCAATTTCAATCTTTCATTCTCAATTCTTAACCTCTCATTTTCCTGTTCCAACATTATTACCATCTCTTGCAATTCTTCAACTTTCGATTTTTTCTTAATTGCTTCCTCAATTGCAACCTTCCGATTTTCCAAACTAAACCACTTCTGATAAATGGATGTGTGCATATTCACAGAATGACCCAAATTATCAGCCGCCGCTTTAATAGGAATCCCCATTAAATGCGCTCGAATTGCCCAAGCGTGACGTAAATCATAAGGTTGAAAATTCACACCGACAAATCTAAACCATCTATCTGTACCATGTCGTGCTGCATTAATTTCTTTACTCGTTATTTTATCTTGAATTTTCAATTTCAATAATTCAATTGCTTCTAAATCTGTTTTTAAATTAAACTCTTTCACCCAACGAGGATATAATGGTAAAGCTTCCCTTTCTCCGGTTTTACATTCTTCATTAACTCGCCATGTATTCATGGTATTATCAACAGATAACCACCAATCTAAATCCGGTTTGACAAAAATTTCAATCGGTCTTAAACCATAGGTGGCTAACATTCCATAAACCCATCTCCACAATTTCCAATTATTTCTATCTTCCCTAGTTATCAACTTACTAGGACGGTTAATGGCGTAATTTTCAAACTTAAAATATTCTTTTTCTATTTCTGCATCAGTGGGAATATCCCGTTTACGTTTTGCAGTAGGTTTAATTTTTAAATTACTTAACTCTGGGACTTCTAAACCAGAACATTTACACAAAACCCGAATTACTTTAATTAACTCATTTTTCACACTATCGGAAGAAGTACAATTTTGCACAGCTTCGATAAAATTAGCATCTATCGCTAGTTTATCCTTGGGTAAATGCTTGTGAGCAAGATAAAAATAACTGCTAAAAGTATTTTCACTTTTTAAAGTGCGTTTGCGAGTTTGGAAATAACTTTTCTCAAAATCTGCAATTAAATCACCAATGGTTTTTAAATTAGCTTTAATCCGAGTTTTCCCTAAATATTTATCAGTCCATTGAAATTGTTTTCTAGCCATTAACTTTCCTAATTCATAAGCCTCTTCTTCCGCAGTATTCAACCCATCAAAATTAAAAGGAATACCCAAAGAAATATCATATTGTTTTGTACCGCTACCGTTTTTATCAATATCCCCTGGTTTAATAGGTAAAGTGCATCTCAACTGTAAAGAATTGCCAGATTTGCGGATATAAACACCAACATTAGCCGCTTTTAATCTACCATTAATTGCTTTTAATTCTGTAGTTAATTTTGCCGTTAGATGATTTTCTTGTTCATTTACTGCTTGCATTCTACCTAAATATCCCCCATCGGTAATAGCTGTTTGGTGAAAATCGGCAAATGCTTCCTGTGTTCTGTCCATACCCTAGATTTACCCTAATAAAAAAACCGTTCACTCTAGACAATGATTACCGCAAACATAGTCTAAAATGAACATTCTACAGCTATTTTTATGAGATAAATAATCTTTGCCGTGAAGGTAAAGCACAAGAAATCTACATCGTTACCTCTGGTGAAATGATGGCGATGTACGCTGCAAACAACATCGCTCGTGGTATTTTGAAATATGCACACTCCGGTGGTGTACGTTTAGGTGGTTTAATCTGTAACAGCCGTAAAACTGACCGGGAACACGAACTCATCGAAACCTTGGCTAAACGTTTGAACACCCAAATGATTCACTTCGTACCTCGTGACAACATCGTTCAACACGCAGAATTGCGTCGTATGACCGTTAACGAGTATGCTCCCGACAGCAACCAAGCTAACGAATACCGTGCATTAGCTAAGAAGATCATCGAAAACAAGAACCTCACCATTCCTACCCCAATAGAAATGGATGAATTAGAAGCTCTGTTGATCGAATACGGTATTCTTGACGATGATTCTAAGCACGCTGAAATCATTGGTAAGCCCGCTTCTGCAACTAAGTAGTATTCAGTAATTGAGGAATAGGAAAAAGGAACACTCTACATCACTTCCTTTTTACCTTCCTCCCCAAGCGTGGGGATTAACTTCCCCTTCTCTACCTAAACAATATCTAAAAGAGCTAACAGAGGCCAGACATGACTCCTCCAGACAACAAGAAGATTGTTGAAGAAAGAAAAGGACTGATTAAAGACGTTCTTAAAGCTTATCCCGAAAAGGCTGCTAAGAAGCGCGAAAAGCACCTCAATGTACACGAAGAAGGTAAAACAGATTGTGGTGTTAAATCTAACATCAAATCCTTACCAGGTGTAATGACCGCTCGTGGTTGTGCTTATGCAGGTTCTAAGGGTGTGGTTTGGGGTCCTATTAAGGACATGATCCACATCAGCCATGGTCCTGTAGGTTGCGGTTACTGGTCTTGGTCTGGTCGTCGTAACTACTACTTAGGTACAACTGGTGTTGATACCTTCGGTACTATGCACTTCACTTCTGACTTCCAAGAACGCGACATCGTGTTCGGTGGAGACAAGAAGTTATTGAAACTGATCGAAGAATTAGAAGAATTATTCCCCTTAAACCGTGGTGTTTCCGTTCAATCTGAATGTCCCATCGGTCTAATTGGGGATGACATCGAAGCGGTTTCTAAGACAGCTGCTAAAAAACTCGGTAAACCCGTTATTCCTGTACGTTGCGAAGGTTTCCGTGGTGTGTCTCAGTCCTTGGGTCACCACATCGCTAACGACCAAATCCGTGACTGGGTATTCCCCAGAGCAGACAAAGCTAAGAAAGACGGTACTCTCAAGTTTGAAGGTACTCCTTACGACGTAGCAATCATCGGTGACTATAACATCGGTGGTGACGCTTGGGCAAGCCGTATCCTGTTAGAAGAAATTGGTTTGCGTGTTGTTGCTCAGTGGTCTGGTGACGGTACTATCAATGAGATGTTGTTGACTCCTAATGTGAAGATCAACCTCATCCACTGCTATCGTTCTATGAACTATATCAGCCGTCACATGGAAGAAGCTTATGGTATTCCCTGGATGGAATATAACTTCTTCGGTCCTACCAAGATTGCTGAATCTTTAAGAGCGATCGCTGCTAAATTTGATTCTAAGATCCAAGAAAACGCTGAGAAAGTTATTGCTAAATATCAGCCTTCTATGGATGCGATCGTTGCTAAGTACCGTCCTCGTTTGGAAGGTAAGACAGTTGCAATGATGGTTGGTGGTTTACGTCCCCGTCACGTTGTACCCGCTTTCCAAGATTTGGGTATGAAGTTGGTAGGTACTGGTTATGAGTTCGCTCATAATGACGACTATAAACGTACTACTCACTACATTGAAAACGGTACTATCGTTTATGACGACGTAACCGCTTTTGAATTTGAAGAGTTTGTTAAAGCTCTGAAGCCAGACTTAATTGCTTCTGGTGTGAAAGAGAAGTATGTATTCCAAAAGATGGGTCTTCCTTTCCGTCAAATGCACTCTTGGGATTACTCCGAACTTGATGATGTTTGTTGAAAGGTGCGGTAATTTTAGGTTTTTTAGTTGGGTAATTATGAGATTTTAATTTTTAGCCTAAATTGATTTTATTATGTTCTAATATAACATTGTTTATGGATAACTGCAAGTGGTAAGGATTTGATGTTTCAGGGTTTGAGGCTTGGCTTAAATTTGGCTTAAATCAAGAATGTTTAATATAAAACTTTTTTATTGAGAATTTTATTAGCCTAAATATGGCGATCGCTCTCAATTCAATAATCTTCATCACTCAGATAAAATAATCACACTTAATCTTTCTTCAACTTCTTGAAGATATGCGGTTAAACCAGTATTCACACCTCTTGCACGTAAAATTTCTAAACTTGTTTCTTCCCAACATAGTTTTTCTCGTTCCATATCTTTTCCCGTGAGTTGTTCCACTACAAATTTAATATTTCTGATTCTTTCTGTGTCTTTCTCTGAAGTAGAACGTAATCTTTCAGGTTCTATGCAAGGATCAAAATTCAATTGAGTTTTGATATCTTCTAAAATTACCTTTTCATCATTAGACGCAATAAACCCATTTAAAACCCATGCTTCACGTTTTGGATCAGCTAAACCGATAATAATTTCTAATTTTTGCTTTACACTGTCATTTTCAGAACTCGGTTGTTCATTGTCCTTTAGATATTCTAAGCGTATTTTTTCAAGTGCATTACTACGTTCTTCACTTTGTTTTTTTTGTATCTGTGTCGCGTATAAAAATTACGGCTCTAATATTTCGTTTTTTTTGTAAAACACTAACTATTGTGAGGGTTTTAATAGCGTTTGCTCCATCCTTATGACCTGGATGACCTCTATATCTTGGAATTTTATAACCCAATGATTTTAATTGTTCTGGAATATCCTCTTTGATATTTTTCCAGCAAGAATATTTTGTACCTTCTATTAAGCCACTCCACTGAAAACAATGTTGCAGAATATCATCATCTAACCAACTCACTTTTTCTTTTAAAACTCGCTCGGCTAACTTAGTAGCAGTTCTAGCATCTGCACCACTTTCAACTATAACAATAAACTCATCAATCATTGTTTTCTCCTCTTACCCATTCCTCACCCTCAGCATCCCAAAATTCACCTGTTGTCAAGGTTTCTTTTGCCCATTCTACATCAGGATGTTCATCTAAGCGTTTAGTAACTGTAAAGCCTGAGTTAATATTATTTAATACATGAACTTGAGAAGGTTCAAGATCATCAAGAATATAAGGAGAATGGGTAGAAAAAATAATTTGCAGGTTAGTATTTTCAGTAATTATCTCTTTAAAAACATTCATTAACTGACGTTGTGCTTGGGGATGTAATCCCTGTTCCACATCATCTAATAACACTAAATTAGGTTGAGTAGGATTCATCAATACAGTTAATAATCCTAAAGTTAACATTGTTCCTTCGCTAATTGCATGGGCGGGAATACGTTCACCTGTATTCATATCTAACACTACTTCTTGTCCGGTCATTTCCTGAGTTTGATCATAGGAAATAGAGCGACCATCAACTTCTATTAAACGTTGACGAATGACTGGAACTTTTGCCCGTCTAATACCAATTTTTTGGACATTTGGGACAACTTTTTTTAACATTTCTTCTATGATTTGAAATTTATCTGGTGCTTCATCACGGAGAAAATCTAAGGTAGGTGCTAATCCTGATCCATCAAATTCTACTCTGGGGGTAATTTCATCACTGTAAGCTGGTTTGGCGAGATTACTTGCAGATAATTTGAGATAAACTGTATGTCGTAAAGACTTACGAATTACATCTGGAGAATTACTGAAAGAACTTGTCCATCCTGCTAAATTTTCTTTTGTTTCATTTATTATATATGATGCTGTGGGATGCCAATAATCATGATTTTCTTGTTTCCAATTATAGGCAGCTTGCCAATTTTGGCGATTTTTATAACCCCAAAAACCACTTGCAGTAACAGACATATCTTTTTCACCAATTGTTGTAATAAATTGGGGCAATTTATCATACTGAAAAATATTTTTAAAGGGTGAGGCAGTAAGTCTGCTGAGATTATGTAATGCTTGGAGGACACTGGTTTTACCAGCACTATTTTTTCCTACAAGTCCATGTAATCGCGAGTTGTCGAAACTAAACTCTGTTGACTTATGGCTTTTGAAATTATGAAGACTTAGACTTTGTAACATATTGTTGGTTTAATTTGTTCATTATCATTTGCTATTTGGAAAATTGCAATTACTATTTTGGTAAAAACATTATACTAAAGAAAGCATTGAGGATATAAAGAATAATATATCTTACCAGGTAGGATATCATGGTTTTCAACAAACCCTCTTTTAGTCAACCAATCTATGAAATCTTCTTTTTTGCAGTTGACAGGTGCAGGATAAATAATAATAGGAAGGCTATTTTCACTCCACATTATATTACACAAATATTTAAGCAGATATGAACCATACCCTTTTTGCCTATACTGTTCGTCAATAACGAAAGTTCCTATATACCAGTGAATTTCAGGATCTTGTTTTATTTTATAGATTGATTCACCTATGTCTAGGTTTTGATAATAAATTTCGTAACAAAAATATCTTATTTTGTTAATTTCTTCGATCTTCTTTTCTTTTTCATAGTTTCTTTTTATTTGAATCCCTTGAGGTGCTTTTATTTCTTTCATTGATGTTATCCATTCTATAGATTGATTGTATTGCGATCAAATTTTCTGATCTGATGACGTAGCCTAGTGGACAAGCGCATATTAGTGAGAAATATATTTGTATAAACAATCAATATTTGACTCTTTCCTCAAATTCACCTGGTATACGAAAGGTTTCCCAATCCTTCAAAGAATAAATATCAAATCGGAAAAAACGATCACCATAATCAGCATAGTATGCAATATAACCAAATTTTTTCCCTTGATATGTAGTGCGATGTCTACCATTTTCATAATAACGGTCTATAAATCGAGAATTAATAAAGTCTTGGCTAATTGCTTCACCCCAAATACGGCTAATAAGTTCATTAACTGCTTGATCTCGTCTTAAATTATATCCTTTTTTGCTCAGAGATTGTCCAATTGATGAGTTTTCGATAAAAACTGCTTCACTGTAATTCTTTTGCATATCAGCAGAGACTTTTTCACCAACAATTATCTTGACATTATTACCTTGGAACTGAATTATAGCTTCATAATGAGCTAGGACAGAGTTAATATAAAATGGCTTGAAAATCAACCCTTCTCCAAGCTGATTCCTGTTAATATGTTTGATGGATTTTTCAATACTGTCTCCTGGCAAAGAAAAACAAGGCTTGGAAATAATTAAATTTAAATAAATGAGAATCAAATCCACAAAAAGTCTTGATATTTTTCTCAGTTCTAGATGTAATATATTAAGATTAACTTCAATCATAATTTGCATGATGAATTGTTTATATCTAAATATTAGATTAACATAGTACAACACAGCACTAAGTTATCCTATTATACCTTAACAAAAATTTACATTTAACCACCAATCCATGTGAGGATTAGTCTGTAACTTGGGTTAAGCAACAGCGCAACCCAACATAATTTTAAAAAATAATCAATTACATCCTGTAAATCCTAAAATCCTGGACATCCTGATTCAGACAAATGCTACAATTAACAAATCACCACAAGGAGTAAAAAACTATGCCCATCATGACAATTAAAGATGTGGAAAAACTGCAAAGTGCTATCAATGATGCAGGTTTAGATTATGATCTAGAATTAGAAAATGGGAGCATTTCTATTGTGGGTCCATCAGATATAGTTTCTAGTGAAATTTCTAGTCGTTTAATAGCTTTTCTCTTTGCTTGGATTAATCCCCGTCGTTTAGGAAGAGTTTTTGATTCTGCGGGTGGGTTTATTTTACCAGATAGCAATTTAACCGCTCCCGATGTTTCTTTTGTGCGTGCTGCAAGGTTGCGTCAAAGTCCCCGTTATTTTGGTGAACTTGTGCCTGATTTAGTAGTAGAAATTAAATCTCAAAGTGATAGAATTAAAACCTTAGAAAAAAAAGTTATCAATTTTATTAATTTGGGTGCAGTGGTGGGAATTTTAATTGATCCTGATGAAGAAACTGTTACAGTTTATCATTCTCAAGGTGAACCTGTCGTTTTTAACAACAATGATGTTTTAACTATTCCTGAACTTTTACCAGGTTGGGAATTACCTATTTCTGAATTATGGCCTCCTGTTTTTACTGAGGAAGAAATAGAAAGTTAGTTTTAGTTGATTTTCAAATTATGTGTAAGTTGGTAAGGTGTGTACAACAGATAAGTTAGTAAGAAAATGATTAAATTTATAATCTTTATCATCTGATTATAATCTGACACACCTTTAGGCAAAAGTTAAGAAATAAACGAACCACAGAGAACACAGAGAAATGAGGTTTTAAGAGAGATTTTCATAATTCTTTCTTGGTGGAAATCTTAATTTCTTTTGTTTTCCTTTAATCAGGAAAAGCTAAACCAGTGCGCGGATCACGAATATATAAACCTAGTGTTAAACTCCGCATCACTTCATCCCAAATAGGTGTTAATTGTTCTGCTTGATCCGCCCAATAATCAAAGGTAATTAAACATTGAATATTAGAACCTAAACCTACACAAATTCTAGAATATGCTTCTCTAGGTTCTGCTTGGGTATCAATAAATTTAATTTGTCCCCACATGATTTTTGCTGTTTGGCGTTTAACTTGTATGATTTCCCCTGTTTCAATGACATCACGCTTATCATCTTCTATGATTTTTTTTAAGGTGCGTTTGAGGGGAAATAATGTCCAATCATTGGGGGGTAAATGATTATAGGAAATTTCTAAACAACAATCATCATTAGGTGGTTTTTTATCTGTGAATTTAAAGGATTTTTCTTTGGGTTCAAATACCCAATCTTGGGGAACGTTAAACCGCACTGCACCCCTACCAGCGACAAATATTTTATAATCTTCTGGTCCTTCCCAGTGATGGTTTGGATCTAGTTCGAGGGTTTCTTTAATCCATTGCAGGTTGCTTTTTTTACGCTTGGACATAATTTTCATGTTCTCCTTTGTTTCTAGGTTGAAGATTCGAGTTTAATTTTCTGTTTCTGTCTCTAATTCTACACCTTCATATAATAATTCAATGGGAAATTCAAATTCAATGCTTGATAATGTAATTATATCTCCAGTCGTGTAGGGATAGTAAAGCCACATTCTCCCTTCTCCTCGAGAATAACGCTCAACATATATTCTTTCCGAATCAATTAAAATATATTCTTGTAGGGAGGGAATTGTTAAATAATATCTGAATTTTTCTCCTTTATCTTTATTGGTTGTACTGGGAGAAAGCACCTCTACAATTAATTGCGGATGTTGAATAAATTTGCGAGCGTTGATATCTTCATGGTGACAACTAACAACAAGATCAGGATAGAAGTAGATGCTGTTGGGATTAACTTGTACTTTGACATCTGATACGTTGACTCGACAACCTTGAGGATGGAGATGAGAATATAAAGGTCTGTAAAGATTGAGAGCAATATCATTATGGGGAATTGTACCACCAGTCATGGCGAAAACTTCGCCGTTGATATATTCATAGCGAATATCTTGGTTAAGTTCCCATCTGAGATATTCCTCAAAGGTCATTTTTGGCGGTTTGTGGATAATTGCTATCATATCAGAATTTTGAGAAGTTTGTTTTGATTATAGCTACAAATTTAATATTTTTTCTTGATTCACTGGCTGGTTATGTTGATGATTGCATTTCTTTAGAAAGATTTAAGATCCAGCAGTATTCCTGTTAATGACAATACACCGTAAAATATTAACGAACGTGATTTTTATGACATTTTTCCAATGAAAAACAAATTGACTTCTAAGCATCCTCGACTGTTGCAGTTGGTTGTGGGTGTTTTAGTGTTTTTTTTCGTTTTCACAACTGGGGTAAAAGCAGAAACTGCGAGTTCTACAGCGCCAGTCACTTTTGCTGCTTATGGTGATATACCTTATTTGGTGAAGTTGGCAGATGGTAGGACTGATGAGCAGGTTTTAATAGAAGATATTGCGCCAAAATTTCGTGAGAATGATGATATACCTTTTGTGATTCATCTAGGTGATCTTGGTCGTCCACAAGAAGCTTGTTCTGATGCTTGGTTGGAGAAGAGTCAGACTTTTTGGAAAAATGAAATAGTTAAACCAGTGTTTTATACACCAGGGGATAATGATTGGACTGATTGCGATCGCGAAAACCTCAAGGTACGACAATCAGAGTTAGAAAGATTGAATGCTATTCGACGGGTATTATTTAGTCAGCCTAAAAGTGTCAATCCTGAATGGCGATATGAACAACAAAGCAGTTTACCAGAAAATGAGACTTGGTTTTATAAAGGTGTCCGGTTTGTAACGCAACATATTGTGAGTACAGATAATGGTCGGACAGAGATATTTCTTGATGATCCTCAGACAGTTGAAAAACTGACAGATGCACGAGATAAAGAAAATGAAATTTGGCTCGATCATGCTTTTGATTTAGCCAAAAATAGTGATACATCTGCTATAGTTGTAGCGACTCAGTTAGATCCTTTTGCTCCTGATGGTAGCACCGGAGATGTGTACAGCAGATGTTTGAATAACCATGCTTACAAAGGATTTTGTGAACAGTTAGAGACATTGGCAGCAAAGTTAGATAAACCTGTTTTATTGCTGCATGGTGATACTAATGCTTACTGTTTTGATCAACCTTTTCCTGTGGCTAAAACTCCAAAATTATGGCGTTTAAATGCACCTGGTGATTTTAAGGTGATTGATGCTTCTTTGATTTCTTTTGATCCCACAAGTTCTGCACAACCTTTTAAAGTGACTGGACTTTTATCAGGTCAAGTTCCTCCTCAAGTCTGCGATTACAGTAGATAATTAATTGATCAGGCGATCGCTTTTTTTGAATTAATACTTAATTAATTTGATAATTTGGCGATCGCATAACACAATGCAAATGTCACACTTTTTGAGTTGGCGAAGATGCTAATTTTTACCTATCCTGGTTGACAGTTTTATAGCCGTAGACAGAGCAGTTAGGACATCAATGAATCATGAAACTCTCAACCCAATAGACATCTCCAGAAAAGAAATTATAGAACCTATTTATGGGGGCAGGACGAAGCATTTGGAATATCTAGATGTCTGATTTTTCCGTTAAATTATCGCCCTGTAAGGGCGAAGCATTCGGAAAATATCCTTTGGTGAATACCGATCATTAATCGCTCGAATGCTTCGCCCCTACTTCGCCCCTACAACTTATGACAAATTAATACATTCTATTTTGGAGATGTCTAATAGGGTCTTACTCCTGACTCCTGCTATAATAGACACCTCCAGAAAAGAAATTATGGAACTTATTTATGGGGGCAGGGCGAAGCATTTGGTATATCTAGATGTCTGATTTTTCCGTTAAATTATCGCCCTGTAAGGGCGAAGCATTCGGAAAATATCCTTTGGTGAATACCGATCATTAATCGCTCGAATGCTTCGCCCCTACTTCGCCCCTAGAACTTATGACAAATTAATACATTCTATTTTGAAGAGGTCTAATAGACATCATAATTGCACAGAATATTACACAGAATGTAGAGAAGAGAGTTCTTACCTATGGAACATCTCTATATCTCTACAGTGATTTATGTTTAGTTTCACCAACCTGCTATTTTTCTGATGAAACAGGTGATTTTAATCTTTGTAGGGCAGGGAGGAATGGTGTACTACAATACGCAGTTTACCATTGGTATCCTTGATGAACTTCCAGGTTTTGTCAACTGTGGTTACTTTACCAGTCTTGTCAGTAATTAAGACATTGCCCATTGTTGTAGCTACATTACCAACAATGAAGATTCCAGCGTTGCGAATTTCTACCTTTCGCCATCCGTTGAGGGCAAAGCCAGTATCATTAGGGAAAGAAGAATTGTCGCCCACGAAATAAGCCAATGCACCTTGGCGTGTTGTGCGGAAAGTCTGTGGTGCTTTTGTCAAAGTTGGCTTGAACAGCACTGCACCCATCTGATAACCATAGGCTTGATCAATAATCTTCTCGGCTAATGCCTTAGCTGCGGCTTTTCCCTTCTGATCGTAGGTGGTGGAGATGGCGACTAATGCATCTCCCCAGGCTTTTTGGGCTGCCAGAACTTCAGACTCAGTGATGGTCATATTGACTACTGAAGTTGAGGGGGTTGATGAGTTGGAATTAATGATGATGTTATTAACTTGAGCTTGAGCTATTGACGGAGTAGCAGCTAACAAGGCCATAGCAGCAGCGGTGACGGAAAGATTGATTCGCATACTTATAAAAAAACCTATCGGTTATACTTAACGATCACATTAAACCACATTAGACATCTGGTAAAAATTATCTTAGGGACAATTCATAAATTGTCCATATAATGTCTATAGATATCTATTGTTTCAATAAACGCTATTAATACTTATAAGATAATTTAACAGTTACTTCGTGCTGCAACAATATCACTGAAGATATTGTTAAGTTCTCCTATTGCTGCTAATTCTATTGCTTCTTCTGGTTTTCAGCACCCCCTAATTATTATTTTTGCAAAAAGCTCAAAGGGCAGAATTTAAAGCCCAAAAAGCAGAAATATCTGATGAAAAAGTTCAAGGGGTAGCAGCAAATTTGCAGGAATTAAATATTGATTCAGATACAATTTAATTTAAATCAGGACTTACGTAAAAGGGAACGAAAGTAGGGGTAATACCCTTCGGGAAGCAAGCTACATGAATTATCCCTACACAAGAATAAGGTTTTAAGTCACATCTTGTGTAAGTCTTATAAATATCTAATAAATATATAATAAATATCTAACTTTTCCAGGAAGTCGGGGATCTAGTCTAGTTGTAATCTAGTTTGTGGTAAAATTTCCTAATCACAGGTGAAATCTCTAAACTCACTTCTGCATTTATTTGTTGGGTAGAAAGAAGGAAACGCCTTTTTAGGGATTGAATACTAGTAACTATTGGCTCATAAACCTGATGACTATTTTCCAGTTCACTTAATAAAATTGAGCCATTTTGACTAGCTATAAAATGTAGTAATTCTACTTCTGATGGTGGCAAAATATCTAAACTTTGCTCTAAAAAAGCAGTTAGTTCAATATCTATAAAAGGTTGATCTAGCTGCAAAAATTTATTGGTGTCACCTGCAAATAATTCCTGAATAAGATAACCAATTATTTGTAAATATTGGGGAGTTCCTTGATAAATATTCAGCAATTTTTGATAATTTTCCTCATTTTTCAAGCCAAATTTTTTAAGAATGTTTACACCATCATCATCTAATCCCAATAATTCCAAGGTGAAAACATGACTATGATCAGTTTGTGGTTTAGATAATTCACGAATTTCCTCACTACTATTGATAATTAGACAACTTCGATGTTTGGTTGTTAATAATAATTTAAATAGATTCCCATATTCTTCATACCCTTGTTGATATTTACCTGATACTTGATGCTTTGAAAAAATACAGTTAACATCGTCAATTATCATCAGATAAGAGTATTTTTCTATGGCTTTTTTAAATTGTGAAAGTTGATGAGGTGAGTTATCTGAAATAAGCTGATCATTAGGGTAAATTGTCTCTGTAATTAGTTGTGTTAAACTGGGTAGAGATTTTAAACTTTTATAAATAACGAACTCAAAATTTTCTTTGATATTATCAACTAATTTTAAAGATAAAGCAGTTTTTCCAATGCCTCTAATACCCAGTAAAGTTATTAAATTACATTTTCCTTGGAGGATTTTTTGTTGTAGTAATGATAATTCTAATTTGCGTCCATAAAAATCACTGCTTTCAGGTGCATCTTTTAAATCTAGATGAGAGGTTATCTGTTCTTTTTTATGGATAATTTCATCATTTTCTGTTGATGGTGCAGATTCTTTAAGATTACCACTATTGATTTGTATTACTTTGAAAATATTAGTTGAAGAGAAAGTACATCTACCTAAAATTGACTTGACATTAAATTTATTAACTTTTTTTCCAACTGCTTGAGATAAGGATTTCCACAGTTTACTGGCGCTATCCTTGATATATTTTTCGCTGTGGTGCTGTTCTTTGGCGATATCTGCGTAGGATCTACCCTGTAATGTCCCTTCTAGGATAGCTCTTTGTAAATCATTGAGATGCTGTCCTTGATGCTCAAAGATTTGGTTATCTGCAATTTCAATTATCTCTTCAATATTTAACACTACTCGATCCCCTTCAAGTCAAGACTTTTTAAAAGTCTATCATGGTTTTAATGCATCTTCTAGTGAAACTACACAGACAAAACCCATCTTCGCGGGTTTAGTGCAAGAGATAAATTTTTGACTAATGGTTGGTGAGAATTTTTACTGGTGACAAGATATTACTTTTAGAGACTTTTTACCGCTTTTACATACTTTTGAGGTCTTGACATCCTCTTTTGGGCGTATTAAATTTAGTATATTTTAAAACCATTGTAGGTTATTGAGTGTCGGGTAGTAAATTTCATATTTATCTACATTTACTCCCAATAAGAATTTGTACGTTATTTAAACAGGGGGAATTGACATGAATAAGATCATATCATCTGCGATCGCTGTTTCTGCCATTACTGTATCTACTGTCTTTGGTTTAACTTTAGTTAATGTCAACTCTTCCAAAGCTGACCTACCGTCTAAGCGTGAGATAGCACAAAGTTTGCGTCAATCGGGACAACTACCACAAACAGTCGTGTTGCAACTAGACACAAAGTCTCTCAACAATTTAACTTGTGAAATTACTACAATTCCTGCAAACCCATCTTCATCATCCAGCAGATTTAGATATGACCGACAGATTTTTGAGTGTAAAAGTAGGTAGTGAAATACCCGTAGAGTCTTTCCATTGTACTTCTCTGCAATAGTTTTGGTTTTTGGCGTTGCTGATTTGAGGTATGAAAGAAAGAAAAGGGGCGTTGCATAATAGAGGGATGAATTGGCGTTTGAAACCGTTGAAAATTCGTTCTAAATTGGGCGAAATCATCCCATGATTCAGCAACGCCAGAAAAGGTGTTGCTGATTTTGGGGATGAAAACAATATTGCATATATTCAAACCCCTTGTAGAGACGTTCCATGGAACGTCTCTACACACAAAAAACATCCCGCATTTATGCAATGCCAAAGAAAATTATGGCGTTGCTACTTTAGCAGATGTTGTGAATAATGTATTCACCGACGCCGATGGAGCGTCAGTCGGAAATCAGGCTCTACGTCTAAATAGTACAGCCTTAGTCAATGTTACAACTGCTGGCATTGCCGGAACTTACTTGGTGATAAATGATGGTATTCCTGCGTTTCAATCCCATCGTGATTTGGTGGTCAATTTAACCGGATACACGAGTCCATTCCCCGGTTTGGGCGACATTGATAATGTTAATAGCTTTTTTGTCTAGCTTCATTGTTTTGTTGAAGTTGGTTAGTAGTATTCAGATCCCCGACTTCTTAGAGAAGTCGGGGATCTAAGCGAGGATAAATTACATCCTGTCAACTATCAGACAAATTCCCACAGCGATCGCTCATCATTAATTATCCTCAAATTAGCAACCTCATCCTGTAAATCCTGAAATCCTGGAAATCCTGATTCAGACAACCAGAGCGATCGCCACCAATTAACCACCGAGTCCCTCATCCTGTAAATCCTGAAATCCTGGAAATCCTGATTCAGACAATTAATCAGCGTCAAATTAACAACATCATCTGCAAACAAATCCCTCATCCTGTAAATCCTCATATAGCTTGCGCCACGCTATCAGACAAATGTTACAATTAATTAGTAACGACAAAAAGTAAACCTTATGTTACAAGTACAAATTAAATCTGATGATCCCGACCTTCAAATCGTCCAAAACCTAATTAAAGGAGCTATTGAATCTGAGATTAAAAATTTACAAAGATCCTTGGATAAAACTAATAAATTATTGCAAGAATTTGAAACAAAATATCAAGTTTCATCGGAATTTTTCTTGACTAATTGGACAGCAGAAAACCTATCAGGAGGGGACGATGAATATGTAAGTTGGGCAGGAGAAATTAAAATTAAGGATAAATTAATTAATGCTTTACAAAAGTTGGATACTATAGAATATGTCACTCAACAATTACCAAGCTGATATTCTTGTCGTTATTCAAAAATACCTGAACCAAGGGTGGATTATATCTTTTAATTTTTCCTTAGATGCTAGATCAAACTATGTCGGGTTTATCCAGGTAAATTTAGACTTTTTACGGGGGAGTCGTTTATTTTTCAAAGAATACATTGATCTACAAGAATCATTAGAAAAGCTCTCTTATTCATTCCATTATCAAGACAATGAAAACAACTTAATATTTCGCTATGATGGTGAGGTTATTCAATTTATTTTTATCCAGGAGTTCTTGCATCCGTTCCCCCAGTTTATCGGTAAATTTGAATAGCATAAGGTTTTTAATACGCTTGATACAGATTCCTTCTGGTAGGAATTGGGAGGGTTTAATAAGTGTAGTTGTCATTGGTAAAATATCTTTTCTTGATTTTATCATTGGATATTTAGGATGAGGCGATCGCTCTTTGGGGTTTGGAGCTTGGAAAGTGCGATCGCTTTTTGGGTTGAAAAAACCCAACATTAACTTATCTATTCCCAATCTTCATATTTCAAACTTTCAATACGGCTAAATTCACGGGTATTGTGAGTAACTAAAATGAGATCATTTGCTAATGCGATCGCTGCAATTAACAAATAATTAGGACTAATGGGAGTACCTAAAGAATCCAGACGAGCGCGAATTTGTCCAGCAATTTTTGCCGCTTGACGATCTAGGGGTAAATCAACAAATTCAGCAAGTAAATTTTCTAAGTGAGATAAGTTTTTATTAACATTTGCACTTTTGTAAGCTCCATAATATAGTTCGCTGTACACCACAGTACAAATATAAATTTCTTGAACAGGAATTGATAAAAGTCGTTTAGTAACAGGTGAATTTCGAGAATTGAGAATTTGAATACAAGCATTTGTATCTAAGAGATAGGCCATTGAATTTCCTCCCGTTCTTCAAACTGAAGCTGTTCTGGAATTTCAATCATTTCACCTTCCCAACTACCTATTACTTCTTCTAAAAATCTTCGAGAATATCCTAACTCTTCTGGAGATTTATTTTCAGATTTTAATGATGTTTTGGCAATACGTTGAAATACAATCACCATTTCTAATTCTTCATTAGCAAACTCAGGAGGAAGTTCGATTTTGACTATCCTATCATTACCAATTTGTGCTTTAATTTTCATGCTTTCCATAGACTTATCTCCTTAATCTATAACCGTTGATAATCAGCTTTTTCAGCAGCAATATAACCTTCAATTTCTTCTCGATTAGCATGATAATAAGTTAAAGCTGCATACACCTGAACAAGAGTTACATGAGTCATGCGTTCAGTGATTTCTTCCGCATTTAATCCCATTTTGTACCAAGCAGCTGAATTACCTTGAGTGGCTTGCGTTTGTAAATATGCCATAATGATGATAGCAAAAGGATTTTTACTTTGTGCTAGGGTATCATGGCTATAATCTAATAGTTTAACACTGGGAAATTGCAAATGAGTGGTAAATCCCCACTGACTATAACCATAAGATGCTGGTTTCCAATTGGGGTTATCATCTCCTAAAACTGCGAAACTAAAGACTTTAAGACGATAGCGATTAAATAAACGATGATTATAAATAGACATCTCCACAATAGAATGTATTAATTTGTCATAAGTTGTAGGGGCGAAGCATTTGGGCGATAATTTAACGGAAAAATCAGACATCTAGATATCCCAAATGCTTCGCCCTGCCCCCATAAATAGGTTCCATAATTTCTTTTCTGTAGATGTCTAATATACATCCTTTCCGCAAAATCTTCTTGTTCTTGTCCTTGTATTTCTATGTGAATCAGAACTAACGCTTTTTCTCCATTCCGCAGGGTGACTTTTACCAGTTTATCCGCTAAACGTCTTCCTGTTTCTGCATCTCTAATTAGTTCTTGTAATTCGGTGTCTAGAGTTTCATATCCTTTTTCCCAGTCAATATCTTGATAAACTTCAGGAAAGCAGTATTCTATGAATTGTTCAAGATAAACTGTAATCGCTTCTTTCCACGCGCTGTCATAATCTGAGTTGGTTTGGTAGTTCATCCCTGAAAATATATTTTTTGATATCTTGTAATTATAACATATCACATACTAAAAACTCCCTTTATAAACCATTTCCATTTTTATTTTTTCTAACTCTATTTTTAACCTTTCATTCTCCATCTTCAAAACTAAATTTTCATCCTTAATCACCTCAACCTCATTCCGCTTACTCAAAGCTTGATTTATTGCCAATTTCCGCATATCTAAAGAAAACCAACGTTGATAAGTTTTCGTGTGAATCTGCACACTATGACCTAAATTATCTGCTGCTGCTTTAATCGGAATCCCTAAAATATGCGCTCTAATTGCCCAACCATGCCGTAAATCATAGGGTTTAAAATCTAAGCCAACTTTCCTAAACCACCAACTAACTCTTTGAATTAAAGCTGTAATTTCTGCATGATTATTTTTATCTTTTTTACTAATTGCTGTCACCAACATTTCTAAATACTGGGGATTGCTTAAATCAAATTCCTCAATCCATTCTTTATATAAAGGTAATGCTTCTCTTTCTCCGGTTTTACAATGTTTATCTACTTTCCAGGTTAAGTCTATATTTTCTTTACTTAACCACCAATCAACATCAGGATTAATAAAAATCTCACGGGGACGTAAACCGAAAACTGCTAACATTCCATAAACCCAACGCCAAAGTAACCAGCTATCTTTTACATCTTGATTAACTTGTTTACCTCTATTATTTTCATATTCCTCAAATTTATAAAAACCTGCAACTATTTCCTTATCTGTGGGAATATTGCGAGAGTTAGTTTCCGGTGTTTTAGCATAGTTAGTTAAATTAATTTCAATGTTGAAAATTTGACAAAATACAGAAATAGCTCTCACAGCATTATATCTTGCCCATTCCTTATCTATTTTCTCAATTGCATGAATAAAATTTTCCCCAATTGCTAAATCATCAGCCTTAGTATAACGTTTAATTCTGGTATAATAATAAAAAAAGGTATGCTCACTTTTAGTTGTACGTTTATGGGTTTTAAAATATTCAATTTCAAACTGTTCTAATAATTCGCCAATAGTTGGTAAATCATTTTTTCTAGTTTCCTTCCCTAAATATTTATCATTCCAAACAAAGGTTTTTCTGGCAATTAACTTTCCTAACTCATAAGCTTCTTCTTCTACGGTTTTTAATCCCTCCAAGTTAGCAGGAATGTTTAAACTGATGTTGTATTGCTTTTTACCTGTTTTTCTGATATCAGCATCTCCTGGTTTCAGGGGTAAAGTTGCCCGTAATTGCAGACATCCATTAGATTCCCGAATGGTAACTCTGGCCTTTGCAGACTTCAAACGCAGATTTACTAGCTGTATTTCTTGTGTGAGGTTGGTTTTCATGCTGGGTTTGTGGCGATCGCATCAAAATAAACAAATAAACCATAAAGAATTAATTCAAAACCCCTTGTTCTGGATCTTGAATTTGTGAATCTTGCATTTTTAATTGTTTATTAGAATAAACTTAAACCCGAAATAAATATGTTAACTGCAAACATCCAGAAAACAGATACCAAACTTCTACAATCATTTCAGTATCTCGACAATATTATACATTATAAATTTGACTAGCTTTAATGACATCTTCAACCGTAATATTTAATTCAGGAAAAGTAGGAGAAATAATTTTATCTGTACCTGTAAATGCTGTTTGTTGATATTTACCAGCAACCAATTCATAAACAAACACCGTTGGTAACTTAGGATTTCCTAAATAACTACGAGAAGCTATAGCTAAATAATCCACTATCCAATATTCCTTAATTCCCAAATTTTCATATTCTTCTAACTTATCAACATAATCATCTTCCCAATTTGTTGATACTACTTCTACTGCTAATGGAATTGGTTCAATTAAAGCACCATAAGCTGTAACATTAGCATTCCATAAAGATGCAAGAACTACGCTCACATCAGGATTTCTTCCCCTCTGTTCTCCTTCATTAGTAATAGTTCTAATAACTATATCTTTATCTACAATATAATCAAGCTCAGAAGTGTTGAATGTTAAGAAATCTGTGATAAAAATAGCCCAAAATATATTAAAATTTGAGCAAGCTATATCAAAATATTGATTTGATCATGATTATAAATTCATTTCCCAAGATTGTCAAAGACA
>NZ_JACJUZ010000136.1:0-5411 GCF_014299995.1 Sphaerospermopsis sp. LEGE 00249
CGATTTTTGATAATTCTTTAATTTTCAATTATCAATTGTCAATTATCAATTCCCAACGGGTTTTCCTGGTGTCTATGGCGCGGTGGAACCACACTGATCCCTTCCCGAACTCAGAGGTGAAACGCTGTTGCGGCGACGATAGTTGAGGGGTTGCCCTCCGTCACAATAGCTCGATGCCAGGTTTAATATTGTACATTCCCCTTCATTTTCATAATGAGGGGGTTTGTTGTTTTGTAAGGACTAAAGCCCAACTACAATATCAGAAGTTTTATGTTTTTTTACTCAGGTTTTTCCACGACTTAGCAACTCCTAAGTATCGAAAGTATCTAAAAAATTCTCCTATATTAAGAAATGTTGTCAAGCATTGCTATGATATTATACAGTGTTACAATTGATAGCGGTAAAATTATAAATAGTTCAATATGGCAATTATGATACCGTTCTCTATTCCTGACAAAGCTAGTCAGGGAGAAAAAAGATTATACAATATTCTCAAAAATAAGCTATCAGATAATTTTTATGTTTGGTATGAACCCAGAATAGATGATCGTTATCCTGACTTTATTATTTTATCCCCTGATTTTGGACTACTTGTTATAGAAGTTAAAGGATGGTATCTCAAACATATACTTACAGCTTCCTATGATAGTTTTGAAATAGAGAATAATCAAAATGATTTAGAGACAATTCAAAAACAGAAATCTCCTTTACGTCAAGGTAAAGATTATCTTGATAAACTATTAAATCTTCTAAAAAAATCTAGAGTATTAACTAACCAATCAGGCAAATATCAAGGAAATTTATGTTTTCCTATTGGTGTTGGTGCAGTTATGTCTAATTTAACTGATGAACAGGCTAATAGATATAATTTAATTGATGTACTACCAATAAAAAGTGTAATTTATCGTGATGAATTATTGACATGGGAAAAAGATTGCATTAAAGAAGAAACAATTATCCAGCGTTTTCAAGAAATGTTTGGAATTAACTTTGTTTTCTCTCCTTTAACGCCTGATCAGATTAGTACCATCAAAGGAATTATATATCCTGAAATTGTTATTAGACAAGAAAAAGCTACATTAAAAAGTGTTAATTCTGAATTTTCAATTTTACCAAGCGATATTATATTAACAACATTAGACAGTAAACAAGAATCTTTGGCTAAAAGTATAGGAGATGGTCATCGTATCTTCTTTGGGGTGTCTGGTTCAGGGAAAACCCTATTATTAATATCACGCGCTAAATACTTAATTAACCAAAATCATAATGCAAGAATATTAATACTGTGTTTCAATGTATGTTTAGCAGCCTATATAAAATCAGTTCTTCATCAAGATTCACAAAATAAACACTATCAAAATATTGAAGTCGGAAATTTTGATGTATGGGCAAAATCTGTCTTAGGTACATTACCCAGTCAAGTTCAAGGAAATCGGGACGAATATACAGGTAAAATAGTTATTGATAAATTATCTGAATATTCAAAAGAACAAAAATGGGATGCTATTTTTATTGATGAAGCTCATACTTTTGTTCCTATTTGGTTTCAGTGTTGTGTGAATGCTCTGAAAGATAGTGAAAATGGTGATTTAATGATTGTTGCAGATGGCAACCAAAGTCTTTATAAAAGGTCTAATTTTCAGTGGAGAGATGTAGGAGTTAAGGCACAAGGCCGTACTTTTAGCAAGAAATTTGACTTAGACAAAAACTACCGTAACACTCATCAAATTCTATCATCTGCATTGAGTATTTTAAACCGTGTCTCTGATTTAGTTGAACCTTTAGAAGATGAGGATGTAACTTTCCCTCTGGTTAAACCCAATTTAGCATTGAGACAGGGGGATAAACCAAAAATTTATATAAGCAGCACACCTGATGAACAAGAAAAATCTATTATATCAACTATCCATTCTTTAAAATCATTAAATATTGATGATCGTGATATAGCTATTTTATATAGACAAGCAGGTAAGAAGGATGAACCAAGATTAAATTCTATTATCCAAAAACTCAATCAGCAAGGTATATCAACTTATTGGGTTAATCAAAATGATAATTCTAAGAGACAATATAA
This sequence comes from Sphaerospermopsis sp. LEGE 00249, assembly GCF_014299995.1. Classification (NCBI taxonomy): domain Bacteria; kingdom Bacillati; phylum Cyanobacteriota; class Cyanophyceae; order Nostocales; family Aphanizomenonaceae; genus Sphaerospermopsis; species Sphaerospermopsis sp. LEGE 00249. Next base: position 2,075 of record NZ_JACJUZ010000136.1, read on the forward strand.
CCGAGAAAGAGAAGGTGTGAGAATGATAACTATGCTTTCATCTCTTGGGTTAGAGTTTAAAGCAGTCTTATTAATTTGGTTAGAACAGTTTGATGATTCTATTGGTAAAAAAGACGCTGAAATTTTAGCAAGAAGGCAGATTTATGTTGCCATGACTCGCGCTCAGGAATATTTAAGTTTATATATTAATCATCAATCTAAACTAACATCTGAGTTAAATAATAATTTAATTTTTGACATATTCAAGCAATAGAAATATTACTGTATGAGGGATTAATAATTATGACTGAAAACGAATTAATGAACACTGCTACTGAACTACTTAGACAGCAACAATGGAAGGAAGCAGGAACACTTTTTCGGCAAGTATGGGAAAATGAAAATAATGCTTATGCTGCAAGTCGTTATCTTTGTTGTTTACGTAAAGGTGGGTATCCATCATGGTCTATTAGACAAGGAAATAAAGCACTTAATCAATTTCCTGGTAATAAATATATTAAAGATGAATTAGTTTGGGCATATTATGATGATACTATTAAACCCGAAGCATCTAAAGAAAATTTATACCAACTAATAGAATCTGCTAAAACAATTTTGAGTTTACAACCAAATACTTTAGCTAAAGAATTAACTGTCTTTGCTGTGATTAAAACTGCTAAACAAAAAGAGAAGTGGGATATTGTTCTGGAATGGTGTAATTTTATAAATCCTGAAGAATTGAATGATGAACCAATAATTGTTGATGCTAACAGAGGCGGATCTAGAAAAGAACAATGGTTCTTTGCTAAGGTAAAAAGTCTAATTGAACTTGAATTATGGAAAGAAGCTCGTGTTTGTGCATTAGAAGCAATTAAGATTTACCCAAGAGAGATGAATTTTTACAGATTCTCTGCTTTGGCATTAGCTAATCTAGGAGAAGAAGAAAAAGCAATTGTTGAGTTGAAGGATATCCTACTAAAACATCGAGAAGAATGGTATATTTACCAGGATTTATCAGATATATATTTAAGTATTAATCAGCCAGAAACAGCCCTAAAGTTTGCTTGTCAAGCTGCATTATCTCCAGGAGAAGATAAAATTAAAGTGACTTTATATGAAAAAATTTGTCAGCAAAGCTTATTATTAGGAAAGTTAGAAATGTCTGCACAACATTTAGAACTATCTAAAGCAATTCGAGAAAGCGAGGGGTGGAAAGTCAAAGATACCTTACAACAATTACAAACAAAAATTAACCAAGAAATCACTAACCAGCAATCAACATTCACTAAATTTGAGGGGGATATCACTAAATTAAATCAAATATGTCGAAAATTCTGGAAAGAAATTCTATATCAGGATATTCCCCGTTATTGCGGTACAATTGAATCATTACCACCTAACCAAGCTCATGGATGGATTATAGATGATACTGGAAATCGTGTCTTCTTCTTACAAAAGGAGTTACCTAAATTTTTGCGTAAAGAAAAGCAAAGAGTAAGTTTTATTTTACAAGAAAGTTATGATAGAAAAAGAGATAGAAAATCATTTAAAGCCGCAGATTTTCAGATACCAAAACAATAATTTATCGAAGCGAATATGTGAGCAATTTTTGTCAAGATCATTAAAGATGAAACTACTTAGGTGAGATAGATACCCGACTTCTTCAAGAAGTCGGGTATCTAAAGGTCTATCTTCACCTAACTCGATGCACTTGTATAAAACCGCAAAGCAAACCGCCAAAACCAAGTAGAAACAAAAAATAACACCACCGCTAAAAATACAGCACCCATAAACCAACTTAACTGACTTTCACCTAACATAGCTTGCGCGGGAACTGTTGTTAAAAATGCAACTGGAACTACAAAGGTAAAGAAAACTCTATAAGCTGCGGGATAAGCTACAATCGGATATCTACCCGCTTCTAATAAACCTCTTAATACTTCAGTAACGTTGTATATTTTCACAAACCATATACTGGTAGAACCTAGCATAAACCATAGGCTGTAAAGAATGACTAAACCGCAACCTAAAGGAAATATACTCAATAAATAATCATTTATTCCTAAACCCAGGCGTTTACCTGCATAACCAATGATGATACAACCAAAGATTAAATCTGGTAGTCCCCACGGTGATAGGGTGTGAGTTGAAAGCCAAAATTGACTGCGGATGGGTTTTAATAATACAAAGTCTAATGTACCTTCTTGCACATGACGAACTATGCGGTTTAAGTTGGGAGCGAGGAATGTAGCTGAAAAACCTTGCAAGAGGGTGAAAATTCCTAAAACTATTAAAGCTGCATCCCAAGACCATCCAGGAAAGGTGTAACCTGTGCGATAAAATAAGAATAAGCCAAAAATACTACCCGCAAGATTGCCTAAGCTGCTCAAGGTAGCTATGATGAAGTTGAGACGATATTCCATCTCTGCGGAAATGGCTGCGATCCAGAAAAGTCTGATTACTTTTAGGTATCTTTGCATTTTTTTGTTTAACTTCTTACCCACTGCATTTAAGATAACTTTATCTCAACTTCATACTGTTTTTTAATTTCACGGATTGCATAAGGTTAAGATGTTGGATGCAACTTCTCTGTTATGTCTGATTTTATGCAGGTTGTTTGATGGCAATTTGCATTTTATCAAAGAAAATAGGGTCAATAAAGGTTAAAATCTCTTTATGAGGAACTATAAAAGCTATTATGGCTAAACTGTCTAACGAATTACAACGCTATTTTTTTGAGGAAGAACATCCTGAAAAGGTAACTTTGGCAGATATTTTGTTACTAGCTGGGGAAAGAATTTTTGGATTTTTGTTGGTTATTTTGTCTTTACCTTCTGCTTTACCAGTTCCTGCACCTGGTTATTCAACGCCTTTTGGTGTGCTGATTGTTTTGTTGGCGGTACAGTTGGTTGCAGGTGCTAAAACTCCTTGGCTACCTGCTAAAATGCTAAACCATCAAATTCAACTTTCTACCGTTCAAGGGTTTCTGAAAGCGGGACTGCCTTGGTTGCGGAGAATTGAAGCGATCGCTCGTCCCCGTATTTCTTATATTTGTACTACATTACCAGGTAGAGTAACTATTGGGGTGGCGATCGCTCTCATGGCTATTTCTATGATGATTCCCATCCCTGGTACTAATACTTTACCTGCAATGGGCATTTTTGTTACTGCTTTTGGTTTATCTGAAGATGATGGTGCTATTAGTTTAGGCGGTTTGGTTCTGTGTCTGATGGGCGGAATTTTAACTACTTCTATTTTACTAGCTTTGGTCTGGGGTGGTTCTAGTTTATTGGATGTGATCAAAGCTTGGTTAGGTAGGTAGGTGACTGGGGACTGGGGACTGGGGACTGGGGACTGG
>NZ_JACJUZ010000137.1:0-5330 GCF_014299995.1 Sphaerospermopsis sp. LEGE 00249
AAAACCATATAAAACAAAAAACCCCGTTCGTTAGAACAGGGTTTCAAAAAAAAGGCGGCGACATACTCTCCCACATTACTGCAGTACCATCTGCGCAGTCGGACTTAACTTCTCTGTTCGGAATGGGAAGAGGTGAGCCCCGACGCAATAACCACCTTAAGAGGTTACAATTGCTTTAGGCAATCATTATCCAATTCATAATTACTAATTCGTAATTGAATCAATATCTTAACATACTGAGATAAAAATCATTCTTAGAAAGTTTCTTCTCCCGTCCGAAGACGGGAGAAAAGCGTACATAAGCTTACGGGTTATTAGTACTACTCGACTATGACATTACTGCCTTTACATCTATAGCCTATCAACGTGGTCATCTTCCACGACCCTTAAAAGAAATCTCATCTTGTGGTGGGTTTCGCGCTTATATGCTTTCAGCGCTTATCCCTTCCCAACGTAGCTACTCTGCGGTGCTCCTGGCGGAACAACAGATACACCAGAGGTTAGTCCAATTCGGTCCTCTCGTACTAGAATCAGATCCACTCAAATTTCTTGCGCCCACAGTAGATAGAGACCGAACTGTCTCACGACGTTCTGAACCCAGCTCGCGTGCCACTTTAATGGGCGAACAGCCCAACCCTTGGGACCTTCTCCAGCCCCAGGATGTGACGAGCCGACATCGAGGTGCCAAACCCCCCCGTCGATATGAGCTCTTGGGGGAGATCAGCCTGTTATCCCCGGCGTACCTTTTATCCTTTGAGCGATGGCCCTTCCATGCGGAACCACCGGATCACTATGCTCTACTTTCGTACCTGATCGACCTGTATGTCTCTCAGTCAAGCTCCCTTATGCCATTGCACTCTACGCACGGTTACCAAGCGTGCTGAGGGAACCTTTAGAAGCCTCCGTTACTCTTTTGGAGGCGACCACCCCAGTCAAACTACCCACCAAGCAATGTCCCCCACATTCGCGGGGTTAGACCTCAGATAAGCAAAGGGTGGTATTTCAACAATGACTCCACAACGCCTGGCGACGCCATTTCACAGTCTCCCACCTATCCTACACATCACTTATCCAAGACCAATACTAAGCTATAGTAAAGGTGCACAGGGTCTTTTCGTCCCACTGCGGGTAATCGGCATCTTCACCGATACTACAATTTCACCGAGCTCATGGCTGAGACAGTGTCCAGATCGTTACACCATTCGTGCAGGTCGGAACTTACCCGACAAGGAATTTCGCTACCTTAGGACCGTTATAGTTACGGCCGCCGTTTACTGGGGCTTCAATTCAATGCTTCTCCGAAGATAACATCTCCTCTTAACCTTCCAGCACCGGGCAGGTGTCAGGCCCTATACCTCATCTTACGATTTTGCAGAGCCCTGTGTTTTTGATAAACAGTCGCCTGGACCTTTTCACTGCGGCCAGCATTACTGCTGGCGACCTTTCTCCCGAAGTTACAGGTCTATTTTGCCTAATTCCTTAGCCATGAATCTCTCGAGCACCTTAGGATTCTCTCCTCGACTACCTGTGTCGGTTTACGGTACGGGTACTGTTAATCTAAGTTTAGAGGTTTTTCTTGGAAGCCCTTAGGTACACTATCTCTTTGGCCGAAGCCGCTGAGTACTATCGCATTTCCCCAAAGCCCGTGGATTTGCCTGCGGGCCTTATAGGTAGGTGCTTTAACGAACTATTCCGTCAGTTCGCGGTACTTTCATCACTCCGTCACCCCATCACAATTAACAGTAGTACGGGAATATTAACCCGTTGGCCATCGACTGTCCCTTTCGGGTTCGCCTTAGGACCCGACTAACCCTCAGCTGATTAGCATAGCTGAGGAAACCTTAGTCTTTCGGTGTGCGGGTTTCTCGCCCGCATTATCGTTACTTATGCCTACATTTTCTTTTCTAACCAGTCCAGCATAGCTCGCGCTACACCTTCAACCCTGTTAGAATGCTCCCCTACCACTTGTATTACTACAAATCCATAGCTTCGGTAGTATGCTTATGCCCGATTATTATCCATGCTCGTCCGCTCGACTAGTGAGCTGTTACGCACTCTTTAAATGAATGGCTGCTTCCAAGCCAACATCCTAGCTGTCTGGGCAGACAAACCTCGTTTTTTCAACTTAGCATACATTTGGGGACCTTAGCTGATGGTCTGGGTTCTTTCCCTCTCGGACATGGACCTTAGCACCCATGCCCTCACTGCTGGTAAACATTATATAGCATTCGGAGTTTGTCAGGAATTGGTAGGCGGTGAAGCCCCCGCATCCAATCAGTAGCTCTACCTCTATATAACTTATAACCAGCGCTGCACCTAAATGCATTTCGGGGAGTACGAGCTATTTCCGAGTTTGATTGGCCTTTCACCCCTACCCACAGGTCATCCGAAGACTTTTCAACGTCAACCGGTTCGGACCTCCACTATGTGTTACCACAGCTTCATCCTGCCCATGGGTAGATCACACGGTTTCGCGTCTACCACTACTGACTAAAGCGCCCTATTCAGACTCGCTTTCGCTACGGATCCACACCATAAGTGCTTATCCTTGCCAGCAACGGTAACTCGTAGGCTCATTATGCAAAAGGCACGCCGTCACCCAACTTGTAGGCTCCGACCGCTTGTAAGCGTATGGTTTCAGGATCTATTTCACTCCGTTATTCACGGTTCTTTTCACCTTTCCCTCACGGTACTGGTTCACTATCGGTCTCTCAGGAGTATTTAGCCTTAGCGGATGGTCCCGCCAAATTCAGACAGGGTTTCACGTGCCCCGCCCTACTCAGGATACCACTATCCTTATCTTCTCTTACTTATACCGGGCTATCACCGTCTATGGCCTACCTTTCCAGGTAGTTCTAATTCAATCCGCAAGAAATGTCGTGGTCCTACAACCCCAAAATTGCCGTAACAACTTTGGTTTGGGCTAATCCGCGTTCGCTCGCCACTACTTACGGAATCACTTTTGTTTTCTTCTCCTCCGCCTACTTAGATGTTTCAGTTCAGCGGGTTTGCTCTCCTATCGGAGTGACATGTCTTCAACATGCCGGGTTGCCCCATTCGGATATCTGCGGATCAATTCGTATGTGCCAATCCCCGCAGCTTTTCGCAGCTTATCACGTCCTTCTTCGCCTCTGAGAGCCTAGGCATCCCCCATACGCCCTTATTTTGCTTATTGTACTTGTTACTTATTACTTATCGCTAAGTAATTCGTGTTCTTTCTACTTTTTAAATGTATTTTTTATCTCAATATGTCAATGAACTTTATTAATTTGAAAATTTGATGATTTGAGAATTTGAAAATGAATCTTCAAATCTTCAAATTGATTAATCTTCAAATCAATTCGTGGAGAATATCGGAGTCGAACCGATGACCTCCTGCGTGCAAGGCAGGCGCTCTAGCCAGCTGAGCTAATCCCCCAATCTTAGTGATGAGTTACTAGTTATGAGTTATGAGTTACATAACCTCTCAACCCCTAGAATTTCCTATAAGCATACTAGTAGTCCCGGGCAGACTCGAACTGCCGACCCCTACATTATCAGTGTAGTACTCTAACCAGCTGAGCTACGAGACTCTGTATTTTGCTTATTTTATATTTTGAATTAACAGCGAGAGTAAATAAACTTCGTGACTCTTATATTTCCAGTCCTTCTTTTTCGTCTCTAGAAAGGAGGTGTTCCAGCCGCACCTTCCGGTACGGCTACCTTGTTACGACTTAGCCCCAGTTACTAGTTTTACCCTAGGCAGCTCCTTACGGTCACCGACTTCAGGTACCCCCAGCTTCCATGGCTTGACGGGCGGTGTGTACAAGGCCCGGGAACGTATTCACCGGATCATGGCTGATATCCGATTACTAGCGATTCCAGCTTCACGGAGTCGAGTTGCAGACTCCGATCCGAACTGAGAACGGTTTTATAGATTCGCTCCTACTCACGTAGTGGCTGCTCTCTGTACCGTCCATTGTAGCACGTGTGTAGCCCAAGGCGTAAGGGCCGTGATGATTTGACGTCATCCCCACCTTCCTCACAGTTTACACTGGCAGTCTTGCTAGAGTTCCCGACATGACTCGCTGGCAACTAACAACAGGGGTTGCGCTCGTTATAGGACTTAACCTGACACCTCACGGCACGAGCTGACGACAACCATGCAGCACCTTGTAAATTGTCCGAAGAAAAGTCTGTTTCCAAACCTGTCAATCTACATTTAAGCCTTGGTAAGGTTCCTCGCGTATCATCGAATTAAACCACATGCTCCACCGCTTGTGCGGGCCCCCGTCAATTCCTTTGAGTTTCATTCTTGCGAACGTACTCCCCAGGTGGGATACTTATCACTTTCGCTTAGCCACTGAAGTTGCCCCCAACAGCTAGTATCCATCGTTTACGGCGTGGACTACCAGGGTATCTAATCCTGTTCGCTCCCCACGCTTTCGTCCATCAGCGTCAATCCACAAGTAGTAACCTGCCTTCGCAATTGGTATTCCATGTAATATCTAAGCATTTCACCGCTACACTACATATTCTAGTTACTTCCTTGTAATTCAAGTCTGGCAGTATCAATGGCCGTTCCACAGTTGAGCTGCGGGCTTTCACCACTGACTTACCAAACCGCCTACGGACCCTTTAAACCCAATGATTCCGGATAACGCTTGGATCCTCCGTATTACCGCGGCTGCTGGCACGGAGTTAGCCGATCCTTATTCTTACGGTACCGTCAAGCTCCTTCACGAAGGAGTGTTTCTTCCCGTACAAAAGCAGTTTACACACCATAGATGCTTCTTCCTGCACGCGGCATGGCTGGATCAGGCTTGCGCCCATTGTCCAATATTCCTCACTGCTGCCTCCCGTAGGAGTCTGGTCCGTGTCTCAGTACCAGTGTGGGGGATCTCCCTCTCAGGACCCCTACCTATCGTTGCCATGGTAAGCCGTTACCTTACCATCTAGCTAATAGGACGCATGCCCATCTTTTACCGTTGGAACTTTAATATATCAAACATGCGAATAATATATACCATGAGGTATTAATCCAAATTTCTCTGGGCTATCCCTCTGTAAAAGGTAGGTTGCATACGCGTTACGCACCCGTGCGCCGGTCTCAAGGTTGCAAGCAACCTCTACCCCTCGACTTGCATGTGTTAAGCCTGCCGCTAGCGTTCATCCTGAGCCAGGATCAAACTCTTCATCGTATGTTGTTTGCTCTTACGAGCTGTTTTATAGACAAAGGCTAGTCTTTTTCAAATCTCTCGATTCACTTACTCTCTTTTTTTTCTGTCTTAAAATCTCTTTTAAGACGGCTGTCAATTCAATATGTCTATGAACGTATTCTTCTTTTTTTA